>JAMFST010000111.1 GCA_026225435.1 Labilithrix luteola | reverse complement strand
CTCAGCGAGGCGGCCGAGTACTGCGCCGACAGCTCGAGCGCGGGGACGGCGCGGGAGGAGTCCTTCGCCGCGGTCATGTGCTCCTCGACGAGGTTGCGCATCTGCGCGCGCTCGGCGGCGAACCGGTCGCTCACCAGCTTGCCGATCTCGCGCGCGCTGGCGTTCTCGCCGGCGGAGGCCATGTACGCCTCGAGATCGCGGAGCAGCGCCGCCGCCGAGGGATAGCGCTCCTCGCGGGCGTAGCTCATCGCCCGGCGGCAGATGCGCAGGAGCTCGGGCGGCAGATCGGGGTGGTTGGCGGCGGGATCGGGGATCTCGTTGCGCACCATCCGCGTGAGGATCTCGACGTCGTTGCTCTTGCCCCAGAGGCGCTCGCCGGTCATCGCCTCGGCCAGCATCACGCCGATCGAGTAGATGTCCGCGCGTCGGTCGGGATGGGTGCCGGTCGCCTGCTCCGGCGCCATGTACGAGACCTTGCCCTTGAGGACGCCGGCCTGCGTCTCCTCGGTCTGATCGGCGGTCTTGGCGATGCCGAAATCCACCACCTTGACCTGACCGTCGTAGGTCAGGAACACGTTCTGCGGGTTCACGTCGCGATGGACGATCTCCAGCGCCGCGCCGGTGTAGTCGGCGAGGTTGTGAGCGTAGTCCAGGGCGCTGAGCACGTCGCAGACGACCCGCAGGTACATCGCCCGGCTGAAGGTCCGGTCCCCGAGCTCCTTTCCTCGCCTGACGACGCGCTGCAGCGTCCGCCCTTCGAGGTACTCCATCGCCATGAAGTAACGATTGCCGTCCTGGCCGACCTCGTTGGTCTGCACGATGTTCGGGTGGTGCAGGCGCGCGGCGAGCCGGGCCTCGTCCAGGAACATCGAGAGAAAGGTCGGATCCTCCGCCAGCTCTGGCTTGAGCTCCTTGACGACGACGATCCGCTGGAAGCCACCGACCCCTTCGCTGTTGGCGAGGTAGACGATGCCCATTCCCCCCCGGGCGAGCTCGGCGACGAGTCGAAATTTTCCGAGGTGACTGGAGGTTCCTGCGGTCATGCGGTCATTTGGGGTGTCGACAGGCTAGTGTGTGCCGCCCGGACTGGTGGTGGCAAGGTTATCGAGCTTTGTGACAAGTACATGAACGGCGGCACGCTGTACCTGCGATGAAAAAAGCACAATTGTACAGCAGACCGGACGCCTTCTCTCGCCGCGCGAAAGAGGAAGGATATCCCGCTCGCAGCGTCTACAAGCTGGAAGAAATCGACCGGCGGACGCGGCTCCTGCGCCCCGGGCAGCGCGTGCTCGACCTCGGTGCGGCGCCCGGCAGCTGGGCGAAGTACACGGCGCAGAAGATCGGCCCCACAGGTAGGTTGCTGGCCGTCGATCTCAACCCGCTGACCGTCGCCTTGCCCAAGTGGGGCGAGTTCCGGCAAGGGGACGCGCTCACGCTCGAGAACGAGGACCTGGCGCTTTTTGCCCCCTACGACGTGGTCCTCTCCGACATGGCCCCGCAGACCACCGGCAACCGGCTGGGGGATCAGACGCGCAGCTTCGAGCTGTTCATGCGCGCTCTCGCCGTAGCCGCTACCCTCACCAAGGTGGGCGGCTCCTTCGTGGGAAAGATCTTCATGGGGGAGGACTTGCCGCTGGCGAAGGCCGAGGTGAAGAAGCTGTTCGGGAAGGAGCGCATGATTCGCCCCGAGGGGACGCGCAGCGTGAGCTACGAGACCTTCGGCATCGGGCTGGACAGGCGGCCATGACGGCGGAGACGAGCCCGTTCGGCACGGCCCCGACCGCGCCTCCCGCGTCGGCCGATGCCACCGTGCTCGGCGGGCGCTGGCTCGTCGAGTGCGAGGTCGGGCGCGGCGGGGTCGGCATCGTCTACCGCGCTCGCGACCAGATGAGCGGGCAGCTGGTGGCGCTCAAGGTCATCGCCATCACCGGCGTCGACGCCAGCGAGGAGGCGCGCTTCGCCCGCGAGGGGCGCGTGCTCGCCGGGCTGTCGCACCCGGGGATCGTGCGCGTGGTGGCCTTCGGGCAGCTCGAACGGCACGACGAGCGGCAGCCGTACATCGCGATGGAGTGGCTCGAAGGGGTCGACCTGTCGGAGCGGCTGAAGAAGGAGCCGCTCGACATGGCCACCTCGCTGGTGGTCGCCGCCGAGATCGCCGAGGCGCTGGCGGCGGCGCACGCGGCGGGGATCGTCCACCGGGACGTGAAGCCTTCGAACATCATCCTCGTCAAGCAGGCCGGCCCGGACGCCGTACCGGGGGCCATCAGCGCCAAGCTGGTCGACTTCGGCGTCGCCTCGGCGGAGGACGTGAAGCTGACGCGCACCGGGGCCATCCTCGGCACGCCGGCGTACATGGCGCCCGAGCAGGCGCGCGGCGACGGCGAGGTGACGGCGCAGGCGGATCTCTACGCGCTCGGGGCCACCCTCTTCGAGATGCTCACCGGGCGCGCGCCGCACGTCGGACCGACGCCGATCGCCATCCTGGCCCGCCTGGTGACGATGGCCGCGCCGCGCCTGTCGGAGATGATCCCCGAGGTGCCCGAGCCGCTCGACGCGCTCGTGGGCGAGCTGCTGGCGACGGCGCCCGAGGAGCGTCCGCGGGGTGCGCTCGCCGTGGCCGAGCGGCTGCGGGCCATCGCCGCCGAGCTGGGGGTCGCGTCGCAGGTTATCCTCCGCGGCCTCGACGAGGCGCCGCCGAGCAGCCGCATGAGCATGGTGCCGATGAGCCGCAGCACCGGCGCCGGTGGCTCGCGGCTCATCACCTCGATCCTGGCGACGCGCGTCCCCAAGGGCTCGCCGCGCGCCCGCATGCTGACCCACCTGCGCGCCCGCGGAGCCGACGCGACGGAGCTCGGCGGCGACGCGATCATCGCTCACCTGGGGACGCGGCAGGCGCTCGGCGACGAGGCGGCGCGCGCGCTCGAGCTCGGGCAGCGGCTGGCGACGTTGAACGCGCAGGTCGGCATCGCCACCGGGCGCACCAAGCTGGCGCGCGCGCGGCCGACCGGTGAAGTGGTCGACCGGGCGGCGGCGCTCTCGCGCGACGCGCAGCGCGGTCAGGTCCTGGCCGACACCACGACCAGCGAGCTGGCGCGCGGGCGCTACGAGTTCCAGCTGCGCAGCGACGGCACCGCGGTGGTCGGCGAGGCCTTGCGCGGAGGAGAGCGCAGCGTCGGCGGCGCGCCCTTCGTCGGACGCGAGGCGGAGATGGCGCAACTGGTGACCTCGTTCCAGCGCTCGGCGGAGGACGAGACGCCGGTGGTCGTGACGGTGACCGGGCCGCCGGGGATCGGCAAGACCCGCCTGCGCCGCGAGGCTCTCTCCCGCTTCGCGTCTCTGCCCGACTCGCCGCGTTCGGTCCACGTGCGCTGCGACTCCTTCGCCAAGGGGCACGCGCTCGGCGTGGTGGCGGACATCGCTCGCGTGCTCGCCGGTCTGCCCAAGGGCACCAACCTGGAAGACGCGCGCGCGGCGGCCGATGCGCTGGCCCTCGGCGCGGCCCACCCCGAGGTGCGCCCCGGCAGCCCCGCCCGCGAGCGCCTGGCGCGCCTCATGGCCAACCAGCCGCTCGAGGTCGACGGCGATCGCGGCGCGCGCGACGCGGTGTGGATCGCGCTCACCGACATGATCGTCGGCATCACCTCGCGCGGCGCGCTGGCCATCGCCATCGAGGACGGACAGTGGGCGGACGCCGAGAGCCTCGCCTGGCTCGACCACGTGCTCGGCCGCGCCGCCGGCAAGCCGCTGTGGATCATGATGACCACCCGGCCGACACTGTGGCGCGACGATCCCTCGCGCTTCTCCGGCCGCGACCACGTGCGCATCGAGCTGCGCCCGCTCTCGCGCCGCACCGTGCGGACCATCGCGCGCACCATCCTGCAAGATCGCGCCGCCGGGGCCGAGGGCGAGGCGCTCACCGAGTGGATCGCCGACCAGGCGGCCGGCTCGCCGCTCTTCGCCGAGGAGCTCTCGCGCCTCGCCGCCGCCGGCAAGGACGCGACGCGCGCCGCTACCATCGAGGCGGCCATCCAGGTGCACCTCGACGCGCTCGACGACTCGGGGCGCGACGCCGCCGCCCGCCTCGCCGTCTTCGGCATGAACGGGTGGGACGCGGGCATGGAGGCGCTCGGCGTCCCCAAGGCGAGCGACGTGCTCCGCTCGCTCGCCAGCGTGGAGGTGCTCGTCGAGCAGGCCGAGTCGCGCTTCACCGGCATGCGCGAGTGGGGCTTCAAGCACGCGCTCATGCGCGAGGTGGCCTACGCCGCGCTGGGCGAGGACGCGCTCAAGACGCTCCACGCGCTCGCCGGGCAGTGGCTCGCCAGCGTGGGCGAGGACGACGCCATCGTCGCGCGGCACCTCGAGCTGGGCGGCGAGCCGGTGCTGGCGTCGGGGTACATGGAGAAGGCGGCGCGTCGTGCGCTGGCAACCAACGCCCTCTCGCAGGCCGTCGAGCTGGCCGAGCGAGCGCTCGCCTTCGCCGAGGACAAGCCGACCCAGTTCGCCCGCGCGCAGCTGCTCGACGAGGCCTGGAGCCGTCTCGACGCCCGCGCCGGAGAGCGTGATTCCGCCGTCCGCGCCATGCAGGACGCCATCTTCGACACCGCCAGCGACGTGCGCGCGCGCGGCGCCCGGGTCCGCTACGAGGACGCTTGTGGCGGCGACGGCGAGACCTCGGCGCGGCTCGAGCAGGTCCGCAAGGACGCCCAGGCGGCGCAGCTCTACGACGAGGAAGCGCGCTGCGCAGCGGCGCTGGCGGCGCGTTGCGCCTACGCCGGTCAGATGGACAGAGCTGCCGAGGTCGCCGACGAGCTGCTCACCCTCGCCCGCGAGCAGGGGATCGCGGGCGCCGCGGTCGACGCCTGGCAGACGCTCGCGGTGGTGCGCCAGGCGCGCGGAGACGTGGGACCGGCCCTCGACGCGCGGCGCGAGGCGGCCAAGAGCGCGCGCGACGCCAGCCTGAAGACGCGCGAGGCGACGCTCACCATCAACGTCGGCTTCGCCCTCACCACCGTCGGCGCCAAGGAAGACGCGCGCAAGGCGATGGAGGAAGGCATCGCGCTCGCGCAGGAGGTCGGCTCGCCCGGCACCGTGCGCCACGGGCAGATGAACCTCCTGTGCTGGGCGGCGACCTTCGGACCGGACGCGTCGGGCGGCAACTTCAAGGGGCTCCTCGACGAGCCGCGCCAGATCGCCGACTCCGCCGTCAGCGGCAGCTGGGTCCCGCACGATCGCGCGACGCTCGGGGTACTTTTTTACCGCGGGCTCGAGCTGCTGCGCGGCGAAGGGCCGGGCTACGCCGAGCGCGCCCGCACCTTGCTCCGCACCGCCGCCGACGGCTACCGCGCGACCGGCATGCTCGACGTGGTCCCGGTGGCCATCGGCCTGCTCGCCGAGGCCGAGCGCCGCTGCGGGGACGCCGAGCGCGCGCGCGAGTGGAGCCGCAGCGCCGCCAAGCTGCTCGACGAGGGGCACCCGAGCCTCCTCAACGAGGCGCCCATCTTCCTCGCCCTGCACGACGCCTGCGTCGACCTCGGCGCGCTCGCCGAGGCGAAGGAGGCCATCGCCCGCGGCGTGCCCCACCTGGTCACACGCATCGAAGGGCTCGCGCGGACCCCGTACGCCTACGGCTTCCTCACCAACCTGGTCCCCAACGCCGGCCTGCTCGCCGCCGCCGAGGCCTACGACCTGGTGCCGCCAGCGCTCGCCGCCATCCTGGCGGCCGGCCCCGGGCTCGGGGCCACTGAGGCACGCCGGGGGTGAAGATTCTCCACGCGGCGGACCTGCACATCGACAGTCCGCTGGTCGGTCTCGAACGCTACGCCGGGGCGCCGGTCGGTCGGGTGCGCGGGACCACCCGCGACGCCTTCACGCGCGCCATCGACGTGGCGCTGCGGGAGAACGTGCGCTTCGTCGTGCTGGCGGGCGACCTCTTCGACGACACCTGGCGCGACTACAACACCGGGCTGTTCTTCCTCCACCAGCTGGAGCGTCTGCGGGCCATCGACGCGCAGGTGATCGTGGTGCGCGGTAACCACGACTTCGACCTCACGCGGACGCTCAAGTGGCCCGGCTACGTGCACGAGCTGTCGCCCGTGGGGCAGAGCGTGGCCTTCGAGCGCGACGGCGTCGTCTTCCACGGGGCCAGCTACGGCGAGCGGCACGAGATGAGCACGCTGCTCCCCAAGTACGGTCCGCGCCGGAGCGGTCTGTACAACGTGGGCGTGCTCCACACCAACGCGACCCGAGACGCCGGGCACCGTCACTACGCGCCCTGCACCGTGCCGGAGATGGCCGACAAGGGCTACGACTACTGGGCGCTCGGCCACGTGCACCACCGCCAGGTGTTGAGCGAAGCACCGTTCGTCGTCTACCCGGGCAACCCGCAGGGGCGGAGCGTGCGCGAGACCGGCGACAAGGGTGTGTACATCGTCGACGTCGGCGAGGGGCGCGACGTGGCGGCCACGACGCTCACCTTCCACTCGACCCAGGTGATGCGCTGGCGCCACGAGAAGCTCGAGCTCGCGGTCGACGACGACTTCGACCGCCTGCTCGACCGCGCTCGCGAGCGGCTCGGGGAGATCGCTCGCGAGGAGGACGGCGCGCTCGCGGCCGTGCGCTTCGACGTCACCGGCGCGACCAGCGCGCACACCGAGGCGATGCGCCGCCAAGACGAGCTGGTGAGCAAGCTGCGCGGCTTCGCCATCGAGCAGCAAGACTCGTTGTGGCTGGAGAAGGTGCGCGTACGGACGGCGCCGGCCGAGGGGCTGGAGGCGCTGGCCGAGGCGCGCGGGCTGCTCGGGCAGCTGCTCACCAGCGTGGCGCGGGCGCGCGAGGACGAGACCGAGCTCGCGGTGCTCGGGCAGGTGCTCGATCCGCTGCGCAAGAAGCTGGGCGCCGAGCTGGCGGAGCTGGGGCTCGACACCGCCGATCCGGAGTGGCTCGCCTCGATCCTCGAGCAGGCCGAGGCGCGGCTGGTCGACACGCTCGGCGG
>JAMFST010000110.1 GCA_026225435.1 Labilithrix luteola | reverse complement strand
GGACCCTGCTGCCTTCGACCGGGCGTTGCTCGCGTTCCTGGGCGACGCTGTCTAGAACGTCACCGCCCCCTTCATCCCGAGGATCACCACCGCCGCCTCGTCCTCGTAGCCGCCGGGGTGCACGGCCGGCCGCGAGCACGAAGCGCGACGAGGAACGGCCAGTAGACGCCCGAGAGCGACGCGGCCCAGCAATCGCCGCGAATTCGCGACCACGTGTCGGCCGGGTGGCCAGATTTGGACACCGCTGACCCGTTCTCGTCCCGCGGGCAGTCGCCGCTGCGGCCCGATCTTGCTAAGGAGGCGGCGATCATGCCCGACGTGAACCTCGAAGACGTCCCGAAGCTCGTCGACCTGCTCGAGGCGATCGTCGACGATCGCACGCTGCTGACGACGCTCACCGAGGAGACCCGGGTGGCGCTCCTCCAGGCGGCGGGGCGCGTGTCACGGCCGATGAAGCACGAGGCGACGCGCGCGCGCAAAGCCTTCCGCGTCATCAAGCGGAAGCAGGCGCAGCTCGAAGATCGCGATCTGCGCGCGGCGACCGAGGTGCGTGCCGCCCGGCGCTCGGCGGTGTTTCACGCGCCGCTGCAGCTGGCGATGGGGACGGAGCAGACCGATCCGGTGGGCGAGCTGAACACCCCGCGCGGTTGCTACGTGTGCAAGGTCGAGTTCCGCAAGGTGCACTTCTTCTACGACTCGATGTGCCCCGACTGCGCCGACTACAACTACCAGAAGCGCTTCCAGACGGCGTCGCTGGCCGGGCGCGTGGCGCTCATCACCGGCGCGCGCATCAAGATCGGCTACCAGGCGGCGCTGATGATGCTGCGCGCCGGTGCGCGGGTCATCGTGACGACCCGCTTTCCTCGCGACGCGGCCGCGCGTTACGCCCGCGAGGGGGATTTCGCTGCCTGGAAAGATCGCCTGGAGATCCACGGGCTCGATCTTCGCCACGTGCCCAGCGTCGAGATCTTCGCCCGCTGGCTGACGCAGACCGCGCCGCGGCTGGACATCCTCATCAACAACGCCGCGCAGACGGTGCGCCGGCCGACCGGCTTCTACGCGCACATGGTCGACAACGAGACGCGGCCGTTCGCCGAGCTCGAGCCCGGGGTGCAGCACGTGCTCCGGAGTCACGAGGCGTGCAAGGAGGCCATCGCGCTCGACGTGTCGTCGCACGCGCTCGGCAACGGTGAAAGCTCGACCCTCCAGACCGGGTTCGTCGGCTTTGGCGGATCGGGACCGGGCACGGGGATCCGCGCCTCGGCGCTCCTCTCCCAGGTCCCCTGCGCCTTCGACGACGACGCGCACGCCGCCGAGCTCTTCCCCGCGGGCCGCACCGATGCCGACCTGCAGCAGATCGACCTGCGCAGCATGAACAGCTGGCGCATGACGATGGCCGACGTGCCCTCGCCGGAGATGCTCGAGGTGCAGCTGGTCAACGCCGTGGCCCCGTTCATCCTGTGCGCCAAGCTGAAGGAGCTGATGATGCGCCATCCAACCGGCGAGAAGCACATCGTCAACGTGTCGGCGATGGAGGGGCAGTTCGCCCGCGGCACCAAGACCGACAAGCACCCGCACACCAACATGGCCAAGGCCGCGCTGAACATGATGACGCTGACCAGCGCGCCCGACTACGCCGCGCACGGCATCTTCATGAACGCCGTCGACACCGGCTGGGT
>JAMFST010000947.1 GCA_026225435.1 Labilithrix luteola | reverse complement strand
TCGCGGGCACCTGCTGGCGATGGAGAAGGGCGTGCCGGGGCAGCGTTACATCGTGAGCACGCGCTACCTCTCGGTCGACGACCTCATGAGCATGCTCGAAACGCTCACCGGTGTCCCCAAGCCGCGGCTGCGCCTGTCGCCCGCGGTGATGATGGCGGTGGCCCACGTCACCACCTTCGCGCTCCGTCACCTCGCTCCCGAGCGGCCGCTGCGCTTCACGCCGGACGCGGTGCGCCTGCTGACGATGAAGCGGACGGCGGACATCGGCAAAGCGCGGCGCGAGCTGGGCTACGAGCCGACGTCGCTCGACGACGCGGTGCGCGAGGCCTACGAGTGGTTCGTCGCCGCGGGACAGATTCGAACACCGAGCTCGCTGGTCGAGCTCCCGAGGAGCAGCGCCACGTCATGAAGTCGGACACGAAGACGCAGTCTCAGAGCAAGCCGGGCGCGCGCGCGGAGTACGGCTCCACCAGCACCGGCACGATGCCCGACTACGTGCACGCGCGCAGCAAGCGGCAGAAGCAGCGCGCCGCCGGCCTGCACCCCGACTACTGGTACCCGGCGCTGTGGGACAGCGAGCTCGCCGTCGGCGAGGTGCGCGAGATCGTCTTCTGGAAGCGCTCGTTCGCCATCTACCGCGGCAGCGACGGGAAGGTGCGCGCGCTCGAGGACCGCTGCGCGCACCGGCAGCTGAAGCTCTCCAAGGGGCAGGTCGAGGGCTGCCTGCTGACCTGCTCGTACCACGGCTGGAAGTACGACGAGGCCGGCAAGGTCACCAAGATCTCGCACTCGCTCTTCGGGCACAAGATGCCGGTGGTGAAGGTCGACGCCTTCCCCGTGCAGGTCCGCTACGGCGTCATCTGGATCTTCCCCGGCGACGCGGCGCTGGCCTCCGAGCGCAAGCTGCCGGAGATCCCCGAGTGGGACGAGAACAGCGGCTGGGGGAAGATCTCCATCGACTTCACCTGGAAGGCGCACCACTCGATCATCATCGACAACACCTGCGACTTCACCCACGCCTACCTGCACCGGGAGAAGAAGCCGTTCACCCACGCCGAGCTCACGCGGCTGGAGTCCAAGGGCGATCAGGTGGAGCTCGATTACGACACCCAGGTCGGCCAGGGGAAGTTCTCCAAGTTCCTCGTGAACCGCAAGACCACCGACACCAACTCGATGACCCTCGGGTACGAGTACCCGTACCAGTGGTCGAGCACCGACGCGAAGATCAAGCACTGGTGCTTCGTGCTCCCCATCGACGAGCGCGCCACGCGTACATTTTTCCTTTTCTACTTCGCGCCGGAGATGCTGCGGATCCCGGGGCTGCCGTTCTCGCCGCCCAAGGCGTTGCTCAAGGCGATCATGCCGATCGCCAAGCGCCTGCTGGTGCGGCCGCTGCTGGACGAGGACGGCGTCGCCGTCGAGGCGGAGCAGGAGGGATACGAGGCGCACTTCGAGCAGCCGGTGCCGGATCTGAATCCGGTGGTGCACGCCTTCCAGGCGGTGACGATCCGCAAGTGGGAGGAGTACCTGACGAGCCGCGGGCTCCCGACCTCGCTGACGGCGCCGCGGCCGCTGCGCGAGAACGAGACTGCGACCGACGCCGAGCTGGCGGCCAGCGCGGAGTAACGACGTTACGTCAGCGAGGACGGTCGGGAGGAGACGGCACGCCCATCTCCTCCAGCCAGCCGTCGATGAGGCGGCGGGCGATGCTGATCTTCGGGGGGATGAGCGGCAGGTCGTGCGCGGAGAAGAAGCGCGCCTCGGCGATCTCCTCGCCATCGACCTTGATGTCGCCCGACGCCCACTCGGCGGTGAAGCCGACCATGAGCGAGTGGGGGAACGGCCAGGGCTGCGTGCCGTGGTACTTCGTGTCGCGCACGCGGATGCCGACCTCCTCGTAGATCTCGCGGTGGATCGTCTCCTCGAGCGTCTCGCCGATCTCGGTGAAGCCGGCGAGGGTGCTGAAGAAGGGGACCGGGAAGCGCCCGTTGCGGGCGAGGAGCGCCTGGTCGCCGCGGCGCACCAGCACGATGACCGCCGGGGCGATGCGCGGATACTGCGTGAGGCCGCACTTCGGGCACTTCATGCACCGCTCGCTCGCCACCGCCTCGGTGTGCGTGCCGCAGCGGCCGCAGAACTGGCTGGTGGTGTGCCAGTCGAGGACGTGGCCGGCGGTGCCCGCGGCGTAGAACGTCGGCGCGTCGAAGGCGGTCATCAAGCTGCGGATGGTGAGGTTCGACCACCCCGGCGGCAGCGCGAGATCCTCGGGCACGGCGACGGCGAAGCAATCGGTGTCGCCGAGGGTGCCGCTGGCGAGGGCCGCCTCGGGAGAGAGACCGAGCGACGCGAGCTCCTCGCGGGTGGGGAGCGCGAAGGCGGCGGCGTCCTGGCGGACGAGCACACCGGCCTTCCCTACGGCGAACCAGGTGCGAGCGCGCGCGTTCTCGCTTGGGGAGGAGGAGCTGGTCATCGCCCGCTACGATACGCCGCCTGGCGCGCGGTCGCTTGTCCCGCGGCGCGGTTGACCCCAGAACGGACGACGAACGAGGTCGAGCATGACGACGACAGCGAGAGCGTGGGCGTGGGCGCCGTTTTTCATCAGCGTCGCAGCGCTCGTGTACCTGGCGGCCACGGGGCAATTCCTCGCCAGCGGTCCGGTGAGCATCACGCTGCAGCTTGCGGGGCTCGCGCTGAACGCGTGGGCGCGCCTGACCTTCCGCGCGCGCAGCTTCCACGCGGGCGCGACGCCGACGCGCGGGGAGCTGGTGACGAGCGGGCCGTATCGCTACCTGCGTCATCCG
>JAMFST010000109.1 GCA_026225435.1 Labilithrix luteola | reverse complement strand
GGGACCACGGTGGAGACGAAGAGCCGACGCAGCACGGGCATGGTCGGACCTTTGCCATATTTTCGTGAGCTTTGCCGCGCGTTTCCGCCGCGTGCGTGAAGAGTTACCATGTCGCCATGCGTCGAAAACGGAGGCGTTTCGTGACGCGCTCGCGAGAACCGCAAGACGTTGCGCGCGGATGCAGGCGCACATCGATCCCCAGGTCGGGTACCCTGCGCCGCCGCTCATGCCCGATTTTGCCGGTTCGCCCCAGTCCGTCATCGTCTCGCGGGCGCTCTTCGTCCTCCTTGCGCTTCCTCTCGTGGGGGCGCTGGCCGAGATGGCGCGAACGGCGGGGATGTTCGCCCGCTCCGGGAAGGATGACGCGGGCGGTCGATACGTGCGGACCACCGTGGTGGCCACGGCGCTGGCGATCGTCGCCTTCGCCGCGCAGCTCCTTGCCCAGTCCGCTGGCGACAAGTACCTGCTGCAGCACCTCGTCACCTGGCTGCGCGCCGGGCAGCTCGACGCCAACCTCGACCTGGCCCTCGACCCGCTCGCCTGCGGGGCGGTCGCGGTGGTCGTCGGCCTGGTGGCGCTCGCCGCGTTCCGCCTGCCGCGTGCGGGGCTGCGGCAGTCGGCGCTCGGGCTCTCGCTGGTGCTCTTCGGGGCGGTGCTCGCGATCCTCTCGGTGGACCTCTTCGGGATCATCGCCGGTCTCGGGCTGGTACTGATCGCCCTCGTCACGACGCGCACCGGGCGGCTGCAGGCGCAGATCGGGTTCGGCGCGCTCGGGCTCCTGGTCGTGGCGACGGCGCTCCTCTTCTGGGGGAATGGCGGGGACTTTCGCACCGACGGCTTCACCAGCGACTTTCGCCCGCGGCTCTCGTCGGTGCAGGTGGGGCGCGCCGACGAGCTGAAGGCGCCGTCGGTCCGCGGCGACGGGCTGCTCACGGTCATCGCCTATCCCGGCTCGCCGATCTTCGTCGACGACTCGCACACGCCGCTGCAGCAGGACGGGCACGAGCTGTTGACCCCGTTCTCGCGCATGCCGCTGAAGGCCGGGCTGCACTCGTTCCGGCTCCACCCGGGCATGGGGCTCGACGACATGTTGATCGCGCAGCAGTCGATGGGGGAGGGGCGCGAGCTGATGCTCGTGCCGGTGGGCTCGTCGCTCGCGCCGCGGGAGATCGCCGACCCGATCGTGCTGCAGGAGGCGAACGGGGACCGGCCGCTGCGGACGCTGCTGCTCGGGCGCACCTTCTCCGGGCACGGCTCGGTGCTGCGCGTGGTCGCCTGGCTGCTGGCGACCTTCGCGCTGGTCTGGTCGCTCGCGGCGGCGCGCGCTCGCGCCTCGGAGCGTGACGCCGCGATGCGTGCGGCGGCCGGGCTGCTGGGCGCCTACGTGCTCGCGCGCGTCGAGCCGATCGTCGCGCCGGCGCTGAGCTCCGGGCTCACCATGGCGCTCGTCGCGGTCGCGGCGGTGCTCGCGCTGGTGCCGCTGGTGCGCAAGACGCCCGACGGCGAGGCGGCCCCTG
>JAMFST010000946.1 GCA_026225435.1 Labilithrix luteola | reverse complement strand
GATCACGATCGCGGGGACGCGCGTGCCTGGACCCCAGCGGTCGACCTTCGGCGGCGGAACGTGGTCCCAGAAGCCGCCGAACTCGTCGTAGGTGACGATGATCGCCGTGTCGTTCCACTCGGGGCCGTTGCGGACGGTGTTGATCAGGTCCTCGACGTACTCTTCACCGGCGATCACGTTCGCGTACTGCGGGTGCTCGTTGTCGACGCCGTCGGGCTTCACGAACGAGACCGGCGGGAGCGTCCCTGCCTTCGCGGCGGCCATGAAGTCGACCGCGTCCTTGAGATGCGCGCGGCCCGGAGTGCCGACGTCGTAGTTGGCGAAGTAGACGAACGGCTGGTGGTGATACTGGAACAGGTCGGGTGCCGCCGCATCGACACCGACGACGGCATCGTTCCATCCTTCCGCATACCAGGCCCAATCCACGTTTGCGCCCGACAGCTCGTCGCCGATGGTGGGGGACGTCTGCAGGGGGACAAGCTGTGACGCCGGCGCGGTCGCGCGCGGAGTGCTCGCCGGCTGGAGGGTACCGATCACGTACCCGTCAGGAGTGAGTGGGCCGTCGTGCACGCCCGCGTCGTCGGTGATCGGGACACCGGCGTCGTCGAGCACCGCGTAGAGCGAGGCGGGCGCATTGGGGAACTGCGCCACCTGGGCGGAGATGAGGAAGATGTGATTCTGCAGCGACCCGCCGAAGACCCCGTGGAAGAAGTGGTCGCAGAGGGTGTACGACGTCGCCTCGGCCGCGAGCGGCAGGTCGGCCACGTTGTAGTGGCCCATCGCGAGCCCCTTGGCGCCGCTGACTCCGACGAAGAGGTCCATCTTTCCGTCGTCGATCTGCTGCTGCTCTTCGTAGAACTTCGTCGTCAGATCGATCGACGTGTCGGCACTGACGGGGAGAAACGGGTCGAGGAGGAAAGGCGCGTTCGGAAGCCCGCTGCTGCCGTCCACTCCGGCGTCGAGGAGGTGCGCCTCGGCCTCGGGCAACGTCGCGTAGGGTCGACCCGTCTTCGGATCGACCTGCGGCGGCGCGGCGAGCGCACCGGCGAGCCCTTCCGCTCCGGGGAACGTGGCGTACAGGCTATCGAAGCTCCAGTTCTCGAGGAGGACGACGACGACGTGGTTGATCTTCTGCAGACCCGCACCCGCGTCGCCGCCGGCGCCACCACCATCCAGGATGGCAACGCCGCCACCCCCGCCGTCGGCGGGAGGAGCCGCGTTGGTCGCGGTGGTATCCTCCGAGCCGCACGCCCACGCCACTGCTGCGAAGCACCCACCGAGGGTCCACGTCGCGATCGTCCTCTTTCGCATTGCCGCCTCCAAGCCTATTTGACGACCCCGGCAACGAGACGGCGCGTCACTTCGTTCCGCACGAAGCCCACGAGAGGAGCACGCTCGCCTCGTTCGCGCTGAGAGGGGGCTCACCCGACGGAGGCATCGCGCAGGAGGCCACCTCGTTCGTCAGCGGTACTTGCTGCGCGCGGGTCGTCTCGGGGTGCGAGAAGTCATGCTCGTCCGCCGCGACCCCTCCGTTCGCGTGGCACTTGAAGCAACGCGCCGCGAGGATGGGGCGAACGTCGGTGTCGTAGCTCGGCACCGCAGCACCGCCACACGCAGGCTTGTGCGCCTGGCAAGCCGACGCCGGCGCGGAGGCCGACGCCGTCGCGGCGGGGGGAGACTCCGCGCACGAAAAAATCGCCGCCGCCACGAGGCCGAGACCGAACATCCGCGTCGAGGACGCCGTCATCGCCACGGGATCTCCGTGATCTGCGGTGCCCCTTCCTTGAGCGCCACTGCGCGCCACCCGAGGCCGTGATCGGGGCTCGTCGGATCCCAGGGGAGGGGACCCTTCTTCGGTTGCGAGCCGGGAGCTGGCAGCGGAAACATGAGCGACCGCGCGGAGTGGTGGGCGACCTTGCCGGTCACGTGATGATTCTCCTGGTGGATGTGCCCATAGAAGACCGTCGCGTCGTTTCGCTTGTTCAGGATCTCGATCGCGCGGGCGCCGTCTTTCGTCGACCAGTCCCACGCGGGGTAGAGATCGAAGAGCGGACGGTGCGCGAGAACGACCACGCGCTGGTCTTCGGGGACCGTGGCGAGATCGCTCGCCAGCCAGTCGAGCTGAGCGTCGCCGAGGACGCCGCTTGCCTCCGAGACGTTGTCGAGCGCCACGAAGTGAACGCCTTTGTGGTCGAACGCGTAGTGGGTCTCGCCGAAGGCTTCACGGTAGGCGTCGCCGCGATCGAGCGAGGCATCGTGCTCACCGGGGATGAATCGCACGTCCTTCACCTTCAACGTGGAGGCGATCTCCTTGAACCGGGCCAATCGCGCGCGCCGCTCGGCGGCGTCGTCGGTCGTGTGCGTCAGGTCTCCGGTGAAGACGATGAAGTCGGGCTGCACGTCGACGGAGTTGATCGTGGCGACCGCCTTTTCCAGCGTCACATCCGCTTGAGGATTCGGGGGCCCCTTGAACCCCCAGTGCGTGTCCGACAGTTGGAGGAAAAAGAAGTCCTCTCCAGGAGCCTTGCGCCGCCCGCCGGCTTGCGCGCTCGTCGCTCCCGTTGCTGCGGCCGAGCCCGCGCATCCCGTCAGACCGAGGCCCGACGCGAAGACCACTCCACCAACGCCCATCAAGGCGAGGAAGTCTCGCCGTCTCCAGTCCTGGTCCATGGAACGAGCCTCCTCCGGCTCGCCTGGCCATAACGGTCGTGACGACCCGGTCGTTCCGTAGGAACGGTCCACCCTCCTCCTTCGTTGATCCCGTCGGTCCCCGACCGTGACACGAGCTTCGCATCCCACCGCCATCGCTCCCTTGTGAAATGAACGGCGCATTTGAAATATGAACGGCGCATTTGATGGCGAGCGTTTCGCGACTTCCGTCTACGATCCGGACACAGTGAGCAGGGAGAGCACCTTGCCCGAGAGCGCGGTCGACTACCTCGACGCGCTCTACCGCGTCGCCCGCCGCCTCACTGGCGACGACGAAGACGCCGAGGACCTCGTCCAGGAGACCTACACGCGGGCGATGTCCCGGCAGGCCCAGTTCTCCCCCGACACGAACCTCCGCGCCTGGCTGTTTCGTATCCTGCGAAACGCCTACATCGACAGCTACCGTCGTGGTCGAGTGAATCCGGTCCGCGGGGGGCTCGACGAGGACGATCTCCCCGACGCCTCGGCGCCGACGCGAGAGCCTCTGCGCGGCGACGTCGGGCTCGAGACGATCCGCGGCGCCGTCGCACTCGACATCGAGACAGCGCTCGCGTCGCTCGGCGTCGACGCTCGGGCGATCATCCTCCTCGACCTCGAGGGGTTCACCGAATCCGAGCTCGCCGATGCGCTCGAGTGCGCGGTCGGCACGGTCAAATCGAGGCTCTCGCGGGCGCGAGCGCTTCTCCGTGCGCGCCTGAAAGATTACCGGAGCGAGGGCGAGTCATGAAGTGTACCGAAGCGCGCGAGCACCTGCTCGATCGACGACGCGAAGAGCCGGACGGCGAGCGGCGTGCGCACGTCGACGAGCATCTCGCCACGTGCGAAGCGTGCCAGCGCGAAGAAAAAGAGGACCAGGCCCTCTCGCGAGCGCTCGAGACGCTTCCGCTACGACGGGCGCCGGCCGCTCTGCGCGCGCGCATCACGGCGCAGCTCGCGAGTGCGGCTCCGGTGGAGGGGCGGGCGAGCGCGGGCCGGGGTTCCTTCGCCAAGAAAATCCGCGGTCGAGGCGCCGCGCTCACCGCGACGGGCCTCACCGCGCTCGCGGCCGCTGCTGCCGTGCTCGTGTGGAAGCCGGGGACGCCGAACGCCATGGTCGCCGAGGCGGTGAACGATCACCTGCGGGTTCTCTACAGCGAGCACCCCATCGAGATCGAGAGCGGCGGTGTGCACCAGGTGAAACCCTGGTTCGAAGGTCGGGTGGACTTCGCGCCCCTGGTCGGCTTCGGCGGGGACGACGACTTTCCCCTCCAGGGGGGCGCGATCGCCTACTTCCTCGATCGCAAGGCCGCTGCCTACGTCTACAAGCGGCGCCTCCATCTCATCACGCTGTTCGTCTTTCGCGCCGATGGTCTGCCCTGGCCCGCGACGTCGGGGCTCGGCGGCCGGGCGGTCCACCTCGGGCACGCGAACGCGACGGAGGCCACCGTACGAGGCTTCCACGCGCTCGTCTGGCGCGACGGAGATCTCGGCTACTCCCTCGTCTCCGATCTGGAGACGCGCGAGCTCGAGATGCTCGGGGGAAAGATCGCCGGCCCCTGAATCAAGGCGTCCGCGAGCCCGCCTCGCGGGTCCACGATGATCAGACGTTCGATTCCGCACCGGGTCGCGTGCGGCG
>JAMFST010000945.1 GCA_026225435.1 Labilithrix luteola | reverse complement strand
CTGGCGCGCCGACAACAAGTCGGAGCTCTTGATGGACGCCAGGGGTCGCCACGCCTGCATGATCTCGCGCCGCAGTGAAACGGTAGACGCGGAGGTGACCAAAGGCGTGTCGAGCTTCCGCGCCAACATGAAGCTCCACGACATGAGCCTCCTCGACATCGTGCACGAGCCCTGGTGGGGGCCGCCCACGGTGTGCATGACGACCATCTTTCCCAGCGTCATCCTCCAGCAGCAGATCAACTCGCTCAGCACGCGGCAGATCATCCCGGTCGGGCCGGACAAGTTCGACTTCGTCTGGACGCACTTCGGCTTCGAGGACGACACGCCGGAGATGCAGGCGCGGCGCATGCGCCAGGCGAACCTCTTCGGACCGGCCGGCTACGTGTCGGCCGACGACGGCGAGGTGATCGAGCTCAGCCAGGACGGCTTCCGCCAGGACCAGGATTTCTCGACCCTGTGCGAGCTCGGAGGGACCGACGTGGGCAACAGCGATCACATGGTGACCGAGACGCTGATCCGCGGGATGTACAAGTACTGGCGCGAGGTGATGGACCTATGATGCCCTTCCTCAGGAACACCTGGTACCTGGCCGCCTGGAGCCAGGATGTACAGCCGGGGCAGATGCTGGCGCGCAAGATCATCGGCGAGCTGGTGGTGCTCTACCGGACGGCCGGCGGTGAGCTGGTGGCGATGGAAGATCGCTGCGCGCACCGCATGGCGCCGCTCTCGCGCGGTCGGGTCGAAGGGGACCGGATCATCTGCGGGTACCACGGGCTCGAGTACGGCCCCGACGGCAGGTGCGCGCACAACCCGTACGGCAAGCCGCCGGCGCTGGCGAAGGTGCGGCGCTTCACGCTGGTGGAGAAGCACAAGGCGGCGTGGATCTGGCTGGGGCAGGAGACGCCGGACCTGGCGCAGATCCCGGATTTCTCCATCCTCGACATCCCCGACGATGCCGCGGCGATGCGGCGCGATCACGTGACCTTCGACGCTCCCTGGGACCTCATCGCCGACAACCTGATCGATCTCTCCCACGTGAGCTTCCTCCACGACGGCATCCTCGGGAACGCGGAGATGGTCGGGTCGAAGAGCGTCGTCGAGGAGCCGAAAGACGGGCACCAGACGGTGACGGTGTCGCGCGACTCGTTCGGCACCGCGCCGGCGGGGATGTTCGACATGCTGTTCCACCAGGACGGCAAGGCGGTCGACTCGTGGATGAAGATGCGCTGGAACGCGCCGGCCGCCTTCCTGCTCGACGTGGGCGTGAACTAGCCCGGCAACCCGCGGAGAGAGGGGACCGGCTACTTCGGGGTGCACATCCTCACGCCGGAGACCGACGAGACGACGCACTACAACTTCGCGGCGACCCGCTGGAACATCCGGCCGGACAGCGAGACGGCGGAGATGAAGGAGAAGATCTCCAACCTGCGCCGCTACGCCTTCGCCGAGCAGGACGAGCCGATGATCGCGGCGCAGGCCAAGGTGTGGGAGGTCGCCGGTCCCGAGCGCACCCGGCCGGTCTGGCTGGACATCGACGTGGGGATCGCGCGCTGGCGGAAGATCGTCGAGCAGCGGCTCGAGGCCGAGGGGCACCGCGGGCGGCGCTCGCTCGCGGTGGTCGAAGAGGCGGTGCCGTCGTGACGGCGACGACGAGCCTCGACGTGGCGCTGCGGCTCGACGTGCTGGCGCTCTACGCCGACTACGCCGCCTGCCTCGACGAGGCGCGGATGGACGACTGGCCCGGCTTCTTCACCGAGGACGCGCACTACCGGCTGGTGCCGCGGGAGAACCACGATCGCGGGCTGCCGCTGGCGACGGTGGACCTGGTCGGCCAGGGGATGCTGAAGGACCGCGTCTACGGTGTGACCAGCACGCTCTTCCACGCGCCCTACTACCAGCGACACGTGATCGGGCCGGTGCGCATTCTCGGCGAGGCCGAGGGGCAGATCCGCTGCGAGGCGAGCTACCTCGTCATCCGCACCAAGCGTGATCAACCGAGCGAGGTATTCAACGCCGGCCGCTACATCGACCGCATCGTGCGCACCGACGCCGGGCTGCGCTTTCGCGAGAAGATCTGCGTCTTCGACAGCGAGCTGATCTCCAACTCGATCATCTATCCCATCTGAGGCACGCGCATTTCCATGGCCACTCTCGCTCTCACGCCTGCTGCCGATGTCCGCGCGCTCCGCGCCGAGTTCTACGAGCGGCTCAAGCCGCACGGTCTCGCGCCGCTGTGGGAGGTGCTGGCGGCGCTGGTGACGCCGACGCCGCGCACGCCGGTGGCGACGGCCAAGTGGTCGTTCTCGACCATCGAACCGCTGCTGATGGAGGCCGGTCGGCTGATCACCGCGGCCGAGGCGGAGCGGCGGGTGCTCATCCTGGAGAACCCGGCGCTGGTCGGGCGCTCGCGCATCACCAGCACGCTCTACGCCGGGCTGCAGCTGATCTTGCCGGGCGAGGTGGCGCCGGCCCATCGCCACACGCAGAACGCGCTGCGCTTCGTCATGGCGGGGAACGGTGCGTTCACCGCGCTCGACGGCGAGAAGGCGCACATGCACGAGCACGATCTGGTGCTGACGCCCAACTGGGTCTGGCACGATCACGGGAACGAGACGAGCGAGCCGATGATCTGGCTCGATGGGCTGGACATCCCGCTCATCCAGTCGCTCGACGCGAGCTTCTCCGAGCACCGTGAAGATCGCGGTGCCATGCCGACGACACGGCCCGCGGGGGACGCCGGCGTGCGCTGGGGGAACAACCTGCGGCCGGCGCGGATGAGCGCGGCGCAAGCGGGCGGACGGCGCAACCCGCTGTTCATCTACCCGTACGAGCAGTGGCGCGAGACGCTGGAGGCGATGAAGGCCAACGAGGCGCCGCATGCGCACGACGCCTACGCGATGGAGTTCACCAACCCGGTCGACGGCGGCTCGGTCATGGCGACCATCTCGGCGTTCGCGCGGCTGATCCCGGCCGGGTTCGCCACCCGCCCGCTGCGCACCAGCGACGGGATGATCCACGTGGTGGTCGAGGGGAGCGGGAAGCTCGAGGTCGACGGGCAGGTCCTGGACCTGGCGACCGGGGACATCGTGGTGGTGCCGCCCTGGGCGTCGCGCCAGCTGACGGCTTCGGCCGCTTCGGACCTGGTCCTCTTCAGCTACTCGGACAAGGCCACGCAGGAGAAGCTCTCGCTTTGGCGCGAAGCGCTGCTCTGATACAGAGTCGATCATGCCCAAGTTGATCGTGACGACCCGCGAGGGTGACGTCCGTGAGGTCCAAGGAGAGAGCGGCTTCACCGTCAAGGAGGTGATACGCGACAACCGCCTGGCCG
>JAMFST010000944.1 GCA_026225435.1 Labilithrix luteola | reverse complement strand
TCGGCAAATCGGCGCAGATCGTGCCGACGCGCATCACATTCGTCGATATCGCCGGTCTCGTGCGCGGCGCCTCGAAGGGGGAAGGGCTCGGCAACCAGTTCCTCGCGCACATTCGCGAGGTCGACGCCATCGTCCAGGTCGCGCGCTGCTTCGAGGACCCGAACGTGGTCCACGTCGAGAACCGGGTCGACCCGGTCGGTGACATCGCCACGGTCACTACCGAGCTGTGCCTCAAGGACCTCGACACGGTGAACAAGCGCCTCGAGCGCGCCCGCAAGGCGGCCAAGGGGAACTCGAAGATCGAGAAGCTCGCCGGCGAGATCTGCGAGCCGCTGGCGGCCCACCTCGACTCCGGCAAGCCGGCGCGCAGCTTCAAGCTGCCCGAGGATCAGGACGCGCCGATCATCTTCCGCGACATGCAGCTACTGACGGGCAAGCCGACCTTCTACATCGCCAACGTCGATGAGGCGTCGCTCGCCAACCTTGAAGGAAATGCTCACTACCGGGCGATGCGCGATCTGGCCGCCTCGGAAGGCGCCCCGATCGTCCCGGTCTGCGCGGCCCTCGAGTCGCAGATCGCCGAGCTCGACGATCCGGCCGACCGCGCCGAGTTCCTCGAGAGCGCTGGCCTGAAGGAGCCGGGCCTCAACTCGGTCATCCGCGCCGGCTACGAGCTCCTCGAGCTGCTCACCTTCTTCACCGCAGGTAAGACGGAAGTCCGCGCCTGGACGACGAAAAAGGGTGCTCGTGCACCGCAAGCGGCCGGCGTCATCCACACCGACTTCGAGAAGGGCTTCATCAAGGCCGAGGTCATCTGGTGGGAGGACTTCGTGAAGTTCTCCGGCGAGTCGAAGGCCCGCGACGCCGGCAAGCTGGCGATCGAGGGGAAGGAATACGTGATGCGCGACGGTGACGTGGTGCACTTCAGGTTCAACGTCTAGGCGACCTTCGGGAGACTGTGCCCCGCGCTACTCGAGCACGGGGCCTAGTTGATGCCGTAGCGCTTCAACTTTTCGTACAGCGTCCGCAAACCGATGCCGAGCTTGGCGGCGGCCACCCGGCGGTTGCCGCCCACGGTTACGAGCGTGCGCGCGATCGTCTCGCGTTCGAGGTCGGCGAGCGAGCTCGTCTCGGGACCGGCATCGGCGCGCGGCTCCTCCACCGAGCCGGCCGTCTCCCCCTCCATCCACAGCTGCGCGACGGTGATCGTCGGGCCATCGGCGAGGATGGTGGCGCGCTCGAGGACGTTGCGTAGCTCGCGCACGTTGCCGGGCCAGCTGGCCGTCGCCAGGCGCTCCTTGGCACCGTCATCGAGACGCGGCACCGTCGCCCGCCCGGCCGCCGACGCCAGCTGCGCGAGCAGCGACTCGGCCAGCGGCACGATGTCTGCGACACGCTCGCGCAGCGGCGGCAGGCGGATGGGGAACACGGCGAGCCGGTGATACAGATCCTCGCGGAAGGTCCCCTCGCGGGCCATCGCGCGCAGATCGCGATTGGTCGCCGCGACCCAGCGGACGTCGACCTTGATCGAGGTCGACCCGCCGAGCCGCTCGAAGCTGCGCTCCTCGAGCACGCGCAGCAGCTTGGCCTGCAGGCTCGGTTTCAGCTCGCCCACCTCGTCGAGGAAGAACGTGCCGCCGTCGGCCAGCTCGATCCGCCCGCGCCGCTGCGCCTGCGCGCCGGTGAAGGCGCCTTTCTCGTGGCCGAACAGCTCGCTCTCGAGCAGCTCCTCGGTGAGCACCGCGCAGTTCAGGGCGATGAACGGCTTGGCGGCGCGCGGGCTGGTCTCGTGGAGCAGGCGCGCGGCGACCTCCTTGCCGGTGCCGCTCTCCCCCTGGAGGAGCACAGTGGCAGCCGTACGCGCCACCCGGGCGAGCGCGTCCACCACCGGGGTCATCGCTGGCGCTCCGAAGGTCAGCCGCGTCGTCTTCGCCAGCTCCACCGGCGCCGCGGCCGCGAGCTTCGTCCGTCGATCGAGCGCCGCCGCCACCAGTGCGCGGATGGCCGCCGGCCCCGACACCGGCTTCTCCAGGTAGTCGAACGCCCCGAGCTTCATCGCCTCCACCGCGGTCGTCACGTCGCCGAAGGCGGTGAGCACGATGACCTCGACGTCGGGCTGCTCGGTGCGGACGGTGCGCACCACGACCATGCCGTCGGTGCCGGGCATCCGCAGATCGGTCAGCACCACGTCGAACGGCTCCTCGCGCACGGCGCGCACCGCCGCCGCGCCGTCGGCCACCTGGGTGACCTCGTGCCCGGCGCGCTCGAGCGACTCGGCGAGGAACGTGCGCACCCCCTCCTCGTCGTCGACCACGAGGACGCGCCCGACGACGGGTGCCGCCGGCGCGCTCGGCCCGGCGCTCACGACACCCTCGCGGACTTGGCCAGCGGCAGCACCAGGCGGAAGAGCGCGCCCCCCTGGTCGTGCGTCTCGCCGGTGAGCCGCCCGAGGTGCTGCTCGGCGATGCGCCGCGCGATCACCAGACCGAGCCCGGTGCCGCGCACCTTGGTGGTCATGAAGGGCTCGAAGATCTGCGTCTCGGCCCCCTGCGCCAGGCCGGCGCCGTGATCGCGCACCTCGATCGCCGCCTCGTCCGTCCCGGCGCCGGCGATGCGCACGTCCACCGGCGCGGCGTCGTCCGGGTTGGCCTGCACCGCGTTCTGGATGATGTTTCGCAGCGCCAGCGCGGTGCGCTCGAG
>JAMFST010000943.1 GCA_026225435.1 Labilithrix luteola | reverse complement strand
GGCGGCGGCTGCTGCCTCGGTGTCGGCCTCCACGGCGGAGGCGGGCGACTGGAGCTTCTCGGCCACGCGGCTCGAGACCGGCGTCGGCAACGCGCGCTTCCGCGGTGAGGGCGCGCCGACGGATGTCGCCGATCCTGGTGCCGCTGCGGCCGAGAGCGGGCTCGCCGCCAAAAACGCGCTCCTCGAGGGGATCACGGCGCACGACATCGCCGCGGGCACCAGCCGTGGTGGCCCGTTGCTCGCGGCCGTCGAGGAGGCGGCGCACGGAGCCGACGCGCCGTCGCTCGGCACGGCCGTCTTCGACATCACCGTGTCGAAGGACGGCGCGCCGCAGGTGTCGCTGGTGGAAGCGAACCAGGATGCCGCGAGCTGGAACCAGCGGGGCTCGGTGATCGCCGAGCGGACCGCGAAGCGCCTGGGGACGGTGCGCCTTCCAGACGGCGCTCGCGGGCTACGCGTGCGTGTGCGGGTCGTGGCGATCGAGCGCCTCGCCGACGGCGCCGACGTGAGCCGCTACGCGAAGGGGGCGCGCAACGAGGCCCACGCCGGCGGGACCCTCGAACGGACGGGGAAGCTCGAGGACCTGCCGCACGCCGAGGTCTCCACCGAGGGGAAGATCTGCAACGCGCACGCCGGGGTCGACCTGCTCGGCCCCTACGTTCGCGGCGGCTGCAGCCCGGAGAACGGTCTCCCGGCGCGCCGCACGGTCGCCGCGCGCATCGTCAGCGAGACGCGCCTCTAGCGCGGCTCAGCGGCCGCTCAGTCGCGGCTGCGCACGAAGGCCGGGAACGAGATGGCCAGCAGAGCTGCGCCGACCGCGAAGACCGCGCCGACGGTGATCCACTCGCGGTCGGTCACCTCGCCGGGAGTCGCCAGGAGCAGCGAAGCTTCCTGCACCTCCATGCGCAGGAGCTGCGCCTGCGACAGCAGCGGCGCGGCCTGCGCCTGGTGCTCGGGGCCCATGCTCTCGCAGACCTTCACCAGGCGCTCGAGCACCTTGTCGAGCTTGCGCGCGAAGAGCGGCGTCATCCCCGGACGACCGACCTGTCGCTCGAGATCTTCGAGCGAAGAGCGCACGCCCGCGGCGTTGCCTGCCGCGGTGTGCTCGTCGCTCGAGTGGGCCATCCGGCTCAACCGGTCGGACATCACGATCGCTTCCCGCACCTCTCGCTGCACGTCATGCCGGGTCATGCTCCAACCGGTAGCAGGTTCCGGTCCGTCGAGGCCCGGCGACCGGCGCGAGCGGCAAATCGTGAAACCCGCCGTTCATCTGGCGCCCGCAGCCGCGCGTCGCGTGAGGCGGGTTTGCCCGTGGGCGCTGCGGCCGTGTCAGCCTCGCAGGCGAACGCTTCAGCCGCCGGTGAGCGTCCGGCCGTACATCGCCAGCAGCGGGTCCCCGAAGAAGAGGAACTCGAGGATGCCGAGGATGAGGAACGGCCCGAACGGGATGCGCGCCTGGCCGACCCCTTCGGCTTGCGGGGCGCCGAGCGGATCTTCCTCCAGCGCTTGCCGCGCCTCCTCGTCCCCTTCGCTGGCGAGCCGGGCCAGCTCCTCGCGATCCTCGCGCACGGCTTGCGGCTCGTCGATGCGGCCGCGGAACAGCAGGACGGTACCCGCGTACAGGCTCCCCTGGAGCGAGCCGGCGAGCAGGACGAAGAGCGCGCCGGGGATGCCGAACCAGGCGCCCACGAGCATCATCAGCTTGGCGTCGCCCAGCCCCATGCCGGCTCGCCCGCGCACCCGCTTGTAGAGGAAGATGAAGGGGAACCAGATGCAGACGCCGCACCCCACCGCGGTCGCCGCCGACCACAAGATCGACTGGCCGCGCAGGCTCGCCGTGCCGATGCCGAGGACCGCGCCGCCGTAGGTGATCGAGTCGGGCAGGAACATGTGCTCGGCGTCGATGAAGGCGGCGGCGACGAGCCCCATGCAGAGCGCGAAGTACGAGGCCCCGATGGCGGCGGCGCGGATGGCCGACTCGCCCGGGTCGACGGTGGTGAGGACCAGCTCGGCCACGCCGAATCCGAGCAACCCGCCGAGCGCTTCGACCAGCGGGTAGCGCGGCGAGTAGTGGATCTTGCAGCAGCGCGTCCGTCCGCGGAGGATCAGGTACGACAGGACCGGGATGTTGTCGTAAGGGGCGATGGGGGTGCCGCAGCCGGGGCAATGCGAGCCCGGCCGCACCACGCTGAGCCCGCGCGGGACCCGCCAGATGACCACGTTGAGGAAGCTCCCCCAGAGGAGCCCCATGACGATGCCGCCTGCGCGGATGAACCAGAGCGGAAAGTCGGCGAGGATCATGGAGGCGTGGACGACGCAGGATAGCGGCTCCCGTGGTAAACGGCGCTTCTCGTGCGACTCGAAGTGAACCCAGAGCATCCGGAGCCGCGCAAGATCGAGCGCGCCGTGGCCGCCCTCGAGGCCGGCGAGGTCATCGCTTACCCGACGGACACCGTCTACGGGCTCGGGTGCGATCTCCTGAACAAGCGCGCGATCGAGCGGCTCTACGCGATGAAGCGGATGCCGACCTCGCATCCGCTGGCCTTCATCTGCCCCGATCTGGGGGACATCGCCCGCTACGCCTTGGTCGACAACCCGACCTACCGGGTGCTGCGGCATTACCTGCCCGGGCCGTACTGCTTCATCCTCACCGCCACGCGCGAGGTGCCGCGGCTGGTGCAGAGCAAGCAGAAGACGGTCGGCATCCGCGTGCCCAACAACCCGGTGATCCTGGCGATCGCGCGGGCGCTGGGGCGGCCGGTGATGTCGTCGACGGCGCAGATGCACGGCGGCGAGCCGTTCATCGATCCGGACGAGATCGACGACGCGTTCACCGGCCTGGGGATGGTCGTGGACGCTGGTGCGGGCGGCACGGTGCCGACGACGGTGGTGGACCTCAGCGTGTCGCCGCCCGTCGTGGTGCGCGAAGGCGCGGGCGAGACCGAGTCGTTCGCCTGACGGGGGAGGGGGCTCGCTACGGCGGAAGAATTGTAACGTTTGAAAGCGCTCCCCAAACGTTTCAAATCCGCGAGCGCGATCGAGAGCCCCCCGGGCCCGGCGTAGGATCGAGCACACGCGCATCGCCACCGACGTCGATCGCGGCGGCGATGGCTGCATGGTGCATGCGTTTGGCCCAGCGGACCGCGGCGACCAGCGCGGCGTCCGTCGCTGCCCCGCGCACCGCGAGGCGCCCCGCGATCAGCGCGGCCAGCGTGCAGCCGCCGCCGTGGAGGCGCGGCGTCGCGAGGCGAGGCGCGGTGAGCAACGTGACGCGATCGCCGATGACGAGCACGTCGGTCGCCTTCGCGCCGGTGAGGTGACCGCCCTTCACCAGCGCCGCGCGCACTCCGCCGGCGACCAGAGCGTGCGCCGCGGCGACGGCGTCCTGCACCGAGGTGACCGACAGACCGGTGAGCCGCTCCGCCTCCGACACGTTGGCCGTCACCAGCGTCGCCTGCGGCAGGAGCACGTCGCGCATCGCCACGAGCGCGCC
>JAMFST010000942.1 GCA_026225435.1 Labilithrix luteola | reverse complement strand
GGTGCGCCGCACGTTCGCAGGTGTGCGATCCTGGCGATGCGTTTCTCGACGCGGCGCTTCGGATCGCCGCCCGCGAGCTCGACCTCGAGGACACGGCGGCCATCTGCGCCGGCGCGCACCATCACGTCGGCGACCGAGTACTGCTCGCCCGTCTGCTCGTTGATGGCCTCGAGAGTGAAGTGCTCGAAGACCTCTTCGAGATATCTTTGCGCGAGCGCGAGATTCACCGGCAGCTCGTCGGCACCGGTGAGATATCCAATCGCGAGCTCCCAGTGAGCGGCCGCGGTCTCGAATCCGCTGTCGTCGTAGCGGAGCGAGCTCACTTCGCGCAGGTCGTCCATGAGCTCCTTCGTGGCCGAAGTCGCGCGCCGCACAGTCGAAGGCGCAACGTAGGAATGATCATCGGCGTCGGCTTCCCGCCTGCGATGTCGATACCGTTGAAGTCCCAGGTGTCGCTCGAGCTGTAGAGGCGCGTCAGGCGAGTGAGG
Organism: Labilithrix luteola; assembly: GCA_026225435.1. GTDB lineage: Bacteria > Myxococcota_A > Polyangia > Polyangiales > Polyangiaceae > JAMFST01. Next base: position 6,976 of record JAMFST010000942.1, on the reverse strand, counting down.
TTGCTCGTGCCGGCGTACTTCTGGATGATCTTCGCGAGCCCGGTCCCCATGGCTCCGGAGAGCCCTTGTTGCGCCACGAGCGGGTGGACGGCGAGCGGTCCCAGATCCGCGTCGCCGCCGCTCGCCTTGCGCAGCTCGATGATCTCCTCGAGCGCCGAGGTGAGCTGCTTGCGGGTGAGCGCGTAGAAGGCGTGCAGTCCGCTGTCTTCCGCCGTCGTCGCGCCGCTGGCGAAGGCGAGCGATTGGAAGATGACCCGCAGCTGGTTCGTACAGCCGGCCGCGTCGGTGATCGGGCCGATCTGGGCGAAGCAGGGATCGAGGCGCACGGCGACCACGCGCAAGCTCGAATAGGCGAGCTCCGGCGCGCCCGGACCGATCGCGGTCATGCCCGGCACGTTGAACGTGGTGAATGTGCCCTGCGGCACCAGCGCTCCGCCGATGCCCGCGGCGCTGGCCGGGAGATAGGCGTCGAAATCGGCCTGCGTGGTCGCCAGCGGCAGCAAGATCGACAGGTCGTTCATCTGTGCCACCAGTGTCCCGCCGTCCCCCACCTGGGGATTCACGTCCGGAACGTCGGCGTCGGGCACCCCGGTGTCCGCGAGGCCACCGTCGGCGACGTCAGACGAGGCGGAGGAGCTGCAACCGGCCAGCAAGACGCAAAGAGCAAGCGTGGACGGGACGACGAAGGACTGCCTCATGGCAGCCGCGCATGGCACTTAACGTACCGTCGAGCGATCCCGACCGTGTTTGCGCTTTTCTCGAAGTCCACGCTCGCCACCATGATCGACCTGCCGCTGTGTGCCGGAAGGAGGCCCGCTGGCACAATCGGCCGCTCGTCCCGTGACCCTGGATTTATCGGTGACGCCTGGACGAAGCGCGGGCATGAAGAGCGGCACGATGCGACGAAGCGCGCTGTTCTCGGTCCTCCTCCTTCTTGGCTGCGGTCGAACCGCGGAGACGGCGCTCGTCGATGCCGGACCACCGGTCACCGTCGTCGACGCTGCGCCGGTGGCCACCGTGACAGCGGCAGCCGTGGACGCCGCCGCGCCGCGCACCACGGTCACCGCCACCGTCGCCAGCTTCGACAAGGGGAGCCTCCTCGATCAGTGCGTCGAGTACCACGTCAGCGGCGTGCTCTCGGCCGACGCGGGGGCCGACCCGGACAGCAAGCTCGCCGACCAGCTCCTCGCCTCCATGAAGGTGAAGGGAAAGGAGCTGCTTCGCGTGTACAAACCCTGTGACCAGCAGTTCCACGGGAACGACGTGCTCGCGAGCTGCACGGTCCACTCGACCCTGCCGGTGCCCCACGCCGAGGGGGCCGACGGCGGCACCTTCGATCTCGACATCGTCGACCGCTACTACGAGCTTGCCACCCTCGAAGCCAACGACGTCGAGATGAAGCACTGCCTCAGCGTGAAGGGGGACTGGCAGGGGCTCGACAGGACCTCGGACGCGTACAAGAACGCCGTGCAGGCGCGCGGTCGGAAGTAGCGGCTGCCCCTCACTTCGCCGCCGTCCGCAGATCCTTCACGTGCGCCTGCTTCCCCGCCGAGCGCGGGAGCGCGCCAACGACGCAGATCTCGATCTTCGCGGTGACGCCGACGATGTCCTTGATGAGGGCGGCCAGCTGGCGCGAGTCGGTCGGGTGGTGCTCGGCAGCGCGGTCGGGGCGCGGCTCGACGCGCACGAGCAGCTCGTCGAGGCGGTCGGGGCGGGTGAGCACCATCTCGTAGTGCGGCGCGAGCCCCTCGACGCGCAGGAGGAGCTCCTCGATCTGCGTGGGGAAGACGTTGACGCCGCGGATGATGAGCATGTCGTCGGAGCGGCCGACGATGCGGTCGATACGGCGCATGGGGCTGGCGACGCCGGGGATCAGGCGGGTGAGATCGCGCGTGCGGTAGCGGATGACCGGCATCGCCTCCTTGGTGAGCGAGGTGAAGACCAGCTCCCCGCGCTCGCCGTCGGGGAGCACCGCGCCGGTCACCGGGTCGACGATCTCCGGGAGGAAGTGATCTTCCCAGATCGTCGGGCCACCCTGATGCGAGGCGAACTCGCTGGCCACGCCCGGGCCCATGACCTCCGACAGGCCGTAGATGTCGACCGCCTTGATGTCGAGCGACGCCTCGATCTCCCGGCGCATCCCGTCGGTCCACGGCTCGGCGCCGAAGAGACCGATGGACAGGGAGCTCTTGCGCGGGTCGAGCCCCTGGCGGCGGAACTCGTCGACGACGGCGAGCGTGTAGCTCGGCGTCATCATCAAGATATCCGGTTTGAAGTCCTGAATGAGCTGCACCTGCCGCTCGGTCTGCCCTCCGGACATGGGGATGACGGTGTAGCCGCCGGCCTCCGCGCCGAAGTGCGCGCCGAGGCCGCCGGTGAAGAGGCCGTAGCCGTAGCCGACGTGCACCTTCATGCCGGGGCGGCCGCCAGCGACGTACAGCGAGCGCGCCACCAGCTGCGCCCAGCGCTCGAGATCCCCCTTAGTGTAGCCGACGACGGTGGGCTGACCGGTGGTGCCCGACGAGGCGTGGACGCGCGCGATCTTGTCCATCGGCACGCTGAAGAAGCCGAACGGGTACCTGGCGCGGAGCTCCGCTTTTCCGGTGAAGGGGAAGCGGGCGAGGTCCTCGAGGCTGCGCAGATCGTCCGGCTTCACGCCCAGCTGATCGAAGGCGACCCGGTAGTGCGCGTTGTTCCGGTAGGCGTGGTCCACCGTCCAGCGAAGCCGTTCGAGCTGGAGCTCCCGAAGCTTCGCGCCGCCGAGCTCGATCTCCGGATACGCCGCGTCTGCCATGGCGATAGCGTTGACCGGCCGGACGGTCAATGGCAAGCCAATTGGAGGATGTATCGGCGTTTGCCGCGCCGCGCTACCAAAATTAGTCGACCGGTCGGTCAATGAATGCTACGGAGATAGAATGCAGCGCATGACGACCGCCCCTGCTCCGATCGAGCTCTCTGCCGAAGACCGCGCGCGCGTCGACGCCTTCGAGGCGCGTGTCGCCGACGACCAGTTCATCGAGCCGAAGGATTGGATGCCGGACGCGTACCGCAAGACGCTGGTGCGGCAGATCTCGCAGCACGCGCACAGCGAGTACGTCGGTATGCTGCCGGAGGGGAACTGGATCACCCGCGCGCCCACCCTGCGGCGCAAGGACATCCTCCTGGCCAAGGTGCAGGACGAGGCGGGGCACGCCCTTTATCTCTACTGCGCGGCCGAGACGCTCGGCACCTCGCGCGACCAGATGACCGAGGCGCTGCTCAGCGGCAAGGCGAAGTACTCGACGATCTTCAACTACCCGACGCTCACCTGGGCGGACATCGGGACGATCGGCTGGCTGGTCGACGGCGCGGCGATCATGAACCAGGTGCCGCTGCAGCGTGCCTCGTTCGGCCCCTACGCGCGCGCCATGGTGCGCGTCTGCAAGGAGGAGAGCTTCCACCAGCGGCAAGGCTACGAGTCGATCATGGCGCTCGCGCAGGGGACGGCGGAGCAGAAGGCGATGGCGCAGGACGCGCTCGATCGCTGGTGGTGGCCGGTGCTGATGATGTTCGGCCCGCCGGACGACAAGTCGCCGAACTCGGAGCAGTCGATGCGCTGGCGCATCAAGCGCGAGTCGAACGACACGCTCCGGCAGAAGTTCGTCGACGCGACCATCCCGCAGGCCGAGGCGATCGGCCTCCATGTGCCGGATCCGGCGCTGCGCTGGAACGAGGCGAAGAACGGGTACGACTTCGGCACGCCCGACTGGGAGGAGTTCTACGCCGTGGTCCGCGGCGAAGGGCCGACGGCGACCGAGCGCATCTCCGAGCGGCGCGCGGCCTGGGAAGACGGCGCCTGGGTGCGCGACGCGGCGATGGCGCACGCGGAGAAGCACGCGGCGCTCACGAACACTGCGAGCACGGCGAAGGTGGCTTGATGACCACTCCGGATTTTCCCCTGTGGGAGGTGTTCGTCCGCGCCAAGGGCGGCCTGTCGCACCGTCACGTGGGCAGCGTGCACGCGGCCGACGCACGCATGGCGATCGAGTCCGCGCGCGACGTGTACACGCGGCGGATGGAGGGCGTCAGCTTGTGGGTCGTCCCCTCGACCGCCATCGTCGCGTCCGACCCCGGCGAGTCGGCGTCGCTCTTCGGGCCGGCCGAGGACAAGGTCTACCGGCACCCGACGTTCTACGTCGTGCCCGACAACGTGAAGCACATCTGATGAGCGCGCTCGCTTCCTCCTCCTCCGACCTGCAGAAGGCGCGCTTCGAGCACGCGCTGCGCCTCGGCGACGACGCGCTCATCCTGGCGCAGCGCCTCGGGGAGACCTGCGGCCACGCGCCGACGCTGGAGCTCGATCTCAGCTTCGCCAACGTCGGGCTCGATCTGCTCGGGCAGGCCACGCTCCTCCTCGGCGTCGCCGGCGAGATCGAAGGGCAGGGGCGCGACGCCGATGCGCTCGCCTACCAGCGCGACGTGCTCGCCTTCCGCAACTGCGTCCTGGTGGAGCAGCCCAACGGCGACTTCGCCCGCCTCATCGCGCGCCAGTTCCTCTTCTCGTCGTGGCAGCTGGCGCTCTTCCAGAAGATGGAAGCGCTCCCCGACGAGCGGCTGTCGGCCATCGCCGCCAAGGCGGTGAAGGAGGTCACGTACCACGAGCGCCTCGCCGCCAGCTGGATGGCACGCCTCGGCGACGGGACCGAGGAGAGCCACAAGCGCCTGGTCGACGGGCTGGCCTGGAGCTTTCGCTTCGTGGAGGAGCTCTTCGAGGTGGACGCGACGATCGCGCCGCTGGTCGCCGCCGGTGAAGCGGTGGACGTGTCGAAGCTGCGGCCGGAGTGGGACGCGCGCGTCGCACAGGTCTTCGCCGAGGCCAAGGTCGCCCGCCCGAAGCCGATGCGCGTGGTGATGCACGGTCGCACCGGGCGGCACGGCGAGCACCTCGGCCACATCCTCTCCGAGCTGCAGTTCCTCCAGCGCGCCTACCCGGGGGCGACCTGGTGATGAGCGCCGCCGAGCGCGCGGTGGGGCCGGTCGATCCGGTGGTCACGCGCATCCTCGAGGTCCTCTCGGTGGTGCCGGATCCGGAGATCCCGGCGGTCTCGCTGGCCGACCTCGGCATCCTCCGTGGCGTGGAGAAGAACCCGGCGGGCGACTACCAGGCGGTCCTCACGCCCACGTACAGCGGCTGTCCGGCGACCAAGGCGATCCAGGACAGCGTGCGCGCCGCCCTCGACGCCCACGGCCTCACCCGCATCGGGATCCGCTCGCGCCTCTCGCCGCCGTGGACCACCGACTGGATCACCGACGAGGGGCGAGAGAAGCTGCGCGCCTACGGCATCTCCCCGCCCGAGCGCGGCGTCGGCCAGCCGAGCCTGCGCGCCGAGAGCCCCGTCTCGTGCCCGCGCTGCGACTCGACCAGCACAGAGGAGATCAGCCGCTTCGGCTCCACCCCGTGCAAGTCCATGTGGCGCTGCCTGTCCTGCCTGGAACCTTTCGAGCACTTCAAATGTCACTGATGTTCCGCCCGCTGAAGGTCGCCGAGGTGCGTCGCGAGACGGCCGACGCGCTGTCGATCCTCTTCGACGTGCCGCCCGAGCTGTCGGAGGCGTATCGCTTCTCGCCGGGGCAGTACCTGACCCTGCGGGTCGACGTCGACGGGAAGGACATCCGCCGCAATTACTCGGTGTGCGCTTCGCCGCTGGACGGCGAGCTGCGCGTCGCCGTGAAGCTGTTGCCGGGCGGGATGTTCAGCGCCTTCGCCGGATCGCTGAAGGCGGGTGACACGGTCGACGTGCTGCCGGCGATCGGCCACTTCACCGTGACGTTCTCGGCCGATCACAAGGCGCACTACGCGGCCTTCGCCGCCGGCTCGGGGATCACCCCGGTGCTCTCGCTGCTGAGGACCGCGCTGGCCGTCGAGCCTTCGAGTCGCTTCACGCTCTTCTACGGCAACCGCACCGGCGAGCAGATCCTCTTCCTCGAGGAGCTGGCCGGGTTGAAGAACCGCTTCATGGGGCGGCTCGAGCTCTTCAACTTTCTCTCGATGGAGGAAGAGGACATCGAGCTGTTCAACGGGCGGCTCGATCGCGCCAAGTGCGAGCAGATTCTCTCGACCGTGATCGATCCCTCGGGCGTCGAGCGCTTCTTCGTCTGCGGGCCGGAGGGGATGATGGAAGCGGCCGAGCAGGCGCTCCTCGCGCGTGGAGTTCCGGCGGCGAAGATCCTCCTCGAGCGCTTCGTCAGCGCGGGAGCGCCGGTGCGGCTCGACGACGCGGCCCAGGCCAAGGTCAAGGCGGCGGCGGGGCGGCGGATGGAGGTCATCCTCGACGGTCGCAAGCGTGCGGTCGCCTTCGACGAGAAGGCGGGGAACATCCTCGACAGCGTGCGCGCGGCGGGGCTTTCTGCGCCCTACGCGTGCAAGGGCGGCGTCTGCGCCACCTGCCGCGCGAAGGTCGTGTCGGGCACCGTCGACATGCGGCTCAATTACGGATTGTCGGCCGAGGAGGTGACGCAGGGGTACGTGCTCACCTGCCAGGCCACGCCCACCAGCGACGACGTGGTGCTGACGTACGACGGCTGAGTTTTCACATGAGAGCTGATTGAAAGGAGGCCACGTGGCCTACGAGACCATCGAGCTTGTCGTGGATGCGGGGGTCGCGAAGCTGACCCTGAATCGGCCGGAGCGGCTGAACAGCTTCACCGTGGAGATGCACGGGGAGATCGCCGCCGCGCTCGACGCGGTGGAGAAGGACGCATCCGTGCGCACCTTGCTCCTCACCGGAGCCGGGCGTGGCTTCTGCGCCGGGCAGGATCTGTCGGATCCGTCGGTCGCGGCCGCGGGGAGCAGCGGCCCTTCGGACCTCGGTGAGGCGGTGGAGAAGCATTACAACCCGCTGATCCGCCGCCTGGTGGCGCTCCCTTATCCGGTGATTTGCGCGGTGAACGGTGTCGCCGCCGGTGCGGGGGCGAATCTCGCGCTCGCGGCCGATAT
>JAMFST010000108.1 GCA_026225435.1 Labilithrix luteola | reverse complement strand
GTTGCTCTGGTTGATCGAGCCGCAGTTGGCGACGTTCTTGGTGACGAGCTGGTAGTTGCCCGACTTGGTGACCGCGGGGCTGGCGGCCGGGGAAACCCAGGCGGCCGTGACGGTCAGGTTGGACTGCAGCTCGATGGCGCGGGAGCCGCCGCCGAGGGCGACCGAGACCTGCGAGAGCGTGCCCTGGACCATCGCCTGGCCGCTGCGGACCTCCGCCTCGAGGGTGGTGGTCTCGTCCGCGGTGAGGTTCAGCGCGGAGAAGTCGAAGGTGTTGACCTCGCAGGCATCGGCGCTGGTCTTGTCGGCGCAGATGGTCGAGTCCTCGTTGACCACGGTGAGGTTGCTCGCGTCGGTGGCGCGGAAGATGTGGCCGCTGTTCACCTCGGTGTTCGTTCCGTTGGTCGCGCTCGTGGTGACCGCGGCGCTGCCGGCGGTGGACTCCTCACCAGCGGCGCCCGAACAGGCAACGGAGGCGAAGGCGAGGGAGGCGACGGCGACAGAGGCGAAGAGCGAGCGGAGCATGGTGCGAATCCTTGTTTCCTCCTCGCCGAGCGAGGGGAGTGAGTGTCGGTTGGTTGCTGCACCTCCCTGACACCACCGGTCGCAGGCTGTCGCACAGATTTCTTGAGATTATTTTAGACGAGCAATTTCATATAGTTGAACATTTAAGAGGCGTCCGGTCCGCCGTCCGCACGCGGCTCGAGAGAGGCCTAGGCTGCCGCCATGAGCAAGATCGACGAGATGCGTCGCCAGCGAGAGGAGCGCGTCGCCGGATCGGCGAAGGCGCCGGTCAAGGCCGTGAAGGCCGCCGCCCCCGCAGCCTCCGGGGACACGGAGGGTCGCTGCCCGACCTGCGGAAAGACGAAGCCCGTCGCCAACGGCGTGATGGCAAACCACCAGCAAGGCTTGGGCAAGCCGTGCGCGGGCTCGCGCAAACCGCCCGCCTGACAGGCCAGGCCAGGACCCGAGAGCGTTAGCCCTCACGATCAGAGCACCGAGAGGGTGCTCAGAAATCGCCGAGATGGCTCCAAAGCTAGGGAAGGCGAGGGAGCCGTACTTATGTACGGCGACCGACCCTGACCGACGATTTGGGGCCATATCGGCGATTTATGAGCCCCCTCTCAGACGCGGAAGACGACCGCCTGCTCCTTCACCCACGCCTTGAGCGGGAGCTCCCCGACCGGCTCGCCATCGAGCTCCACGGGGACCTTGGCCCAGGCGTGAAGAGGGACGGCCTCGATGCGGACGCCGCGGGCGAAGTGCACCCCTTCGGAGAGGAGGTGGCTGCCGAAGACGAGGCGCGGCGCGAGGGCGAGCAGATCGCGGCGGCGCAGATCGCCGAGGACGACCACGTCCAGGCGCCCGTCGGTGGGATCGGCCTGGGGCGCGATGCGCAGGCCGCCGGCGAAGAAGCGGCCGTTGGCGAGGGCCACCCCGGCGATCGGCCCCTCGTAGAACGGCGCCCCGTCGACCGACAGGCGCACGCTCCCCGGCCGGTAGCCTCCGAGGGCGCGGCCGGCGGCGACCAGGCGGGTCAACCCCTCGGACACGCTCGTCTTGCTCCGCAGCTTGCCCGCCTCCCCTTCGATCCCGAAGCTGGCCACGTTGAGGAACGCGCGGGTGATCTCGCGCTCACCGTCGGTCTCCCGGCAGGTGACCATCCCCAGGTCGACGGCGCGGCGACGCCCGTGACGCAGCCGGGCGACCGCCTCCTCGAGCGCACCCGACAGGTCGAACGTCCGGCGAAAGTCTCCGCGACCGAAGGGCAAGAGGGCCAGATCCGGGCGAGGCAGATCGCCGTCGCTCTCCGTCACGTAGGTCTGGACCACCTCGTTGAGCACCGCGTCACCGGCGGCGATGGCCAGCACGTCCACGCCGTCGGCCCGCGCGGCTCGCGCCAGCTCCTCGGCGTGCCCGCGCGAGCGCAACAGGACGATCTCGCTCGTCAGCTGGAAGCGACGGAGGGCCGCCTCCACCAGCGCGACCTTGCCCAGCGCCGCGCCGTCCTGCGCGCGCGGATCGAGGATGACGCGCACGCGCGGCGAAGACGACGAATGCGGCGCGATGGAAGTTCCGGGAGCCAACATCGAACAGAGCTGATACACGAGACGCGAGCGAAGACCCACAGCAGCGGGCGTGAACTGTCTGTCGCGCCGGCCACGAGCAAGAGGGCTTGTCGACCCACCTGTCATGACTGCGAACCTGCACGAGCGCACGATCGCCGAGGCCATCGAAGATGCGGCCAAGGCGGACCCCACCCGAGGCTTTCGCTTCGTCCCCGAGGATGGGCTCGCGCCCGGAGCGAGCGAAGCCTCGTTCTCGTTCGTCGCCATCGAACGCGCCAGCGCCCGCTACGGCGGCGCTCTCCAGGCGCTCGGCCTGAAGAAGGGGGATCGCGTCGCGCTCATCCTCCCGACGAACGAGGACTTCGTCCTCTGCTTCTTCGGCGCCATCCGCGCCGGGCTCGTCCCCGTCCCCATCTACCCTCCCCTGGGGCTCGGGCAGCTGCAGGCGTACCTGGACAACACGCGTCACATCGTCGCCAAGAGCGGCGCGCGCATCCTCGTCACGCCGAGCAAGATCAAGCGCCTGCTCGGCACCGTGCAGGCGGCCTGCCCGTCGCTGGAAGAGGTCGTGGCGGTCGAGGGGATCCGTGAGTCGCTCGAGCCGCTCAAGCCCGAGAAGATCGGGATGGACGACGTCTGCTTCCTCCAGTTCACCAGCGGCTCGACCTCGCGCCCCAAGGGCGTGACGCTCACCCACGCCAACCTGGCGGCCAACATCAAGTGCATCATGCACGACGGCCTCAAGGTGCGGCCGGACGACGTCGGCGTGAGCTGGTTGCCGCTGTACCACGACATGGGGCTCATCGGCTTCGTGCTCGCCCCGATGATGCACAAGGTGCCGGTGGTCTACCTGCCGCCGCTCCTCTTCTTGAAGCGGCCGGTCTCCTGGCTGCAGACGATGACCCGCCACAAGGGGTCGATCGCCTACGCGCCGAACTTCGCCTATGCGCTCTGCCAGAAGCGCATCCGCGAGAAGGACCTCGAAGGGATCGATCTGTCGAGCTGGCGCGTCGCCGGCTGCGGCGCCGAGCCGATCCGCCCGGAGACGCTGGAGAACTTCGCCCGGATGATGGCGCCGGTCGGCTTCAAGGCCGAGGCGCTCCTCC
>JAMFST010000941.1 GCA_026225435.1 Labilithrix luteola | reverse complement strand
TCCCAGGCCGTCCAGCTCACGGCGCCGACGATAGAGGGAAGCGCGCGCGACGGGCAAGGCGCGAACTTGGCCGTGCGTCGCCCCGCTCGCTAGTAGCCATCGCATGCGCCGCAGCACGCCGGTCGCCTCGAACCCCCGTCTCACCGTCGCCGCCTCGGTCGCGCTGGCGCTTGCCGTCGGCGCCGCCGCCGCCGTGACCGCCAGCTGCATCGGCAAGAGCCCGTACGACCCCGGCACCTCGCTGGGGACGTTCGCCGTCGTCGGCCATGTACAAACGAACAACTGTCTGGTGGCGCCGGACCCCTGGACCTTCTCGGTGAAGCTGGCCGACGACCCGGGCGTCTTCTACTGGGTGCAGAACGACGTCCCCGTCGAGGGATCGCTCGACGGCGCCGGCAACGTCACGCTCACCTCCACCTCGTCGGAGGAGGAGGACCCGCCCGACGACGCCGGCAACGGCGGCTGCACCATGCAGCGCGTGGACACCCTCACCGGCACGACCAGCGGGAGTCCCATCACCGGGCTCACCGGCACCTTGACCTACGCGTTCTCCACGGCCAGCGGCAATTGCGCCGATCAGCTCACGCAGAACGGTGGCACCTACGCGACGCTCCCCTGCACCCTCAGCTACGCGATCACCGCGACGCAGACCGCCGCACCGGACGCGAGCGCCGAGTGACGATGCGTACTCGGTAGGAGAACCTCCTCTACATTTGCACGCCGCCGGGAAGCGCTTTCGCCACCGGGTGTTACTGTGAGTGCAGGTGTCGCGCTCTGGACATTCCCGGAACGGTCCGGCGGGGGAGCACCCCAAGCGAGCACGACGAGACAATGGGCAGCTGATCCTCAGTCACGCTTGGCCCGACGGTCCCTTTTGCGCCGAACGCAGTCCTGCTGCACGCTGTTCGTTGTTCGCAGCCCGCCTGTTTCCTCGGTGTGTACGCGGCCGCTAGCAGAAACGCCCGCTCGGCGGAGCCCGCTGTTCAAGCTCCGACCCCCGGGTGCCGGCACGTCCGGAGGAGGATAAAAGATCATGCAGAGTACCAGTGGCCTTCGTTCGGAAGGGCCGTCGTCGTAAGAGCCGTACGTTTGTAAGGAAGTACGGCCACCGGCCTGCCCTGACTGTACGGGGCCAAGTACCGACGACCCGGGGGGACAAGCTCCACCCGGGTCGTTTTTTTATTTCGTGCACGCGCTCACGGACGCAGCACCGTGAGATGAAAGGGGCCGCTGTGCTCCGCCGAGTGCTCGACCGCCTCGTCGACCCGGTCGAGGGGAAACTCGGCGACGGCGAACTGTGCGAGGTCGAGCTGCCCGGAGCGGGCCAGCGCGATGATCCGGCCGCGGGCTCCTCGTGCCCGTCCTGCCGGCATGGATCGTCAACCGCACCGACATGCGCGTCGTCTACGCGAGCAACCGCCACCTCTCGTCGCGGGTGAAGCGCTTCGTCGACGCGCTCGTGAAGGGCACCCCGGCGATCAGCGCTTCCCCTGCAGCGAGCTGAAGAAGCTCCAGATGGCCGTCGGCGCGTCGGTCCAGATGGTGTGGTTCATCCCCGGGATCTCGCACCACACCACCGGCGAGCTGCAGCTCGGCTCGAGGAGACAGGGCGAGGTGCCGTAGGCGCTGCCGCTCGTCGGCGTGACGCCGGTGCAGCCGTTCACGCCGCCCCAGTAGGTGAGGCTCTTCTCCCCTTCGCTGATGTCGACGGTGGTGTCGGCGTTGCCGTGGATGATGAGCGAGGGGACCGCGCCGGTGGTGGTGAGGTTGCCGCTGCCGTCGAAGTCCGCGTCCCCGTTGCCGAACGGCCCGCCACCCGACTGCGGCGCGTTCCCCCAGACCACGCTCTGCCGCCAGCGCGCCAGCTGGTTGGTGAAGTAGGCGCCGCCGCTCATCCCGGTGATGTACACCCGGCTGGTATCGACGCTGTAGGCGCTGGTCAGCGTGGAGAGCATCGCGTCGAAGAAGTCCACGTCGTGGTTCTTCGGCGGGTCGTCGTCCTGGTCGAAGGAGTGCCCGTCGTTGTCGTTGGTGCCGTCCGGGTAGACGAAGAGCGCTGCCCCCTTGGCCACCGCCTCGATGGGGAACGAGCTGCGGAACCCTGCGCCGTTCCCCCCGTCGCCATGGAACCCGAAGACCAGCGGGAGCGCCGTCCCCTTGGTGTACGTCGCGGGGACGAAGAGCCCGTAGGTGCGGGCCTCGCCGTTGACCGTCATCTTGAGCGAGCCGTAGGCGCCCGGCGTGACGTCCGTGCTGCCGGCCACCACGGTCACCCCGCTCGGCAGCGGCACCGTGCCGGACACGCTGGCGGAGCCGCCGGAGTCGTCGTTGGAGCAGCCGACGGAACCGAGGGGAAAGAGCGCCACCGCAGCGGCGCAAGCGATCAAGGCGCGAGCAAAGGACGAAGAGCCACTCATGACCCGGCAGTCTACCGCACGGAAGAGCCGGCTGGCTCGCCCTGGTGGTGCGCATCCTCTTCCCCTCGAGTCCGTCATTGGCTAAGGTGTGCCCCGCTCCGTAAGCGGGAGTAACTCAGTTGGTAGAGTGCAAGCTTCCCAAGCTTGATGTCGCGGGTTCGAATCCCGTCTCCCGCTCCGTAAAACAGCCGTGCAGCGAGCTCGTGGACCGTTCAGCGGACCATTCAACGGGCTGACAGACCCCGGCCGTGCTCGCTCGCGCGTGTAGCGGGCGACCTTCGCCTCGTCGAGCACGATGCCGAGCCCCGGTCCGTCAGGCAGGTGCACGTGGCCTGCGTCGTAGTGAACAGGCGTCTCCGTCAGATCGTCCGCGAGTAGCAGCGGACCGAAGAGCTCCGTGCCCGCGGTCAGCGACGCAGAGGCACAAAACGTGTGGACCGCGGCGGCGGTGCCGATCGAGCTCTCGATGGTCGTCCCGCCGTAACAGGGAATGCCGTGCGCCTCGGCGATGACGCCGATGCGTCCGACGGCACCGACGCCACCACTCTTAGCCAGCTTCTGCGCGAATACACCGGCCGCGCGACGCGACGCCAGCGCCACCGCGTCCTGAGGGGTCCGCAGGCTCTCGTCGGCCATGATGGGGACGTGAAGTTGCTCGGCGAGCTTGGTCATCGCCGGGAGATTCCAGGCGGCGACGGGTTGCTCGATCAGCGAGATGCCCGCGTCCTCGAGCGCGGGTAGCCAGCGCATGGCGGTCAGCTCGTCCCACGATCCGTTGAGATCGACCGACAGCGTCGCCTTGGCGACCAGCGCTTTGGCGATCGACCGCACCCGCGCCACGTCTTCGCTCGGGTCGAGCGCGCCCATCTTCAGCTTGAAGGCGAAGTGCTGGCCGCGGTCTAGCTTCTCGAACGCCTCCCGGGTGACCACTTCGACCGAGTCGGCGCCGAGCGCCCAGGTCACGGGCAAACGGGTGCGGTGCGCGCCGCCAAGGAGCTGGTAGAGCGGCACTCCGAGGCTCTTGCCGCGGGCGTCCCACAACGCCATCTCGAGCGCCGCTTTGGCGAACGGGGCTCCGGCGACGAGCTTGTTCATGCGCTGCGCGAGGTAGTCGACGCGCGCGGCGTCGCCGACGAGGAGCGGCGCGAGATACCGCTCCACCATCACGCTGATTCCCTCGATCGACTCACCACCCCACCAGGGACCTCCGGGGACCACCCCTTCGCCGATCCCTTCGGTGCCATCGGCCGTGCGCACGCGCACCAGCAAGATGCCTTGCGTGCGGATGGTGAGGACGGAGAACCGGTGCGGTCGCACCAAGGGAATTTCGAGCAACTGCGTCTCGATCGTGAGCGCACTCTTCGGCGTCGTCACTGGGCGTGGTGGTGACCGAGTACTTCTCTCGCGCGCGCCTGAACGCGCTCACCGAGCGCACCCTGACCACCGAAGAGGCGCTGCGCGCGCGGCTCCAGACGGTACGAACCCGCGGCTGGGCCGCGGTGGATCAGGAGCTCGAGATCGGCCGCCGGTCGGTCGCGGCGCCCATTCGCGATGCCAGCGGAGTCGTGGTGGCGGCGCTCTCGCTGTCGTGCGGGACGGCCGCACGGTCGATGGACCAGATCATCGAAGAATGCATGCCGCCCCTGCGACAGACTGCCGATCAGATCACCGCCGCCCTCGGCGGGGGTCGTTATGCGCCTCGCCCCGCGAGCGGCAAACCTCGTTCGCTTCGACCCGCAAAAGGAAGAGCCTCCCCATGATCGACCACGACGCGCTCCCCTCGTACGCCGAGCTCCTCCGCCGCACCGACGCGCCCCCGGGGTCGACATGGCAGCTGTTCGGGCGAGACGACCAGATCGGTACGCTCAACTTCCTCTCTCCCGATCGCGTCGCCGCGGCAGCGCGCGAGGTGCGGCGCGGACAAGCCTATTCGCTCGACCTGCGCTCGGACGTCATCGCGCCGTCGCTCGCCCCGACCCGGCAGCCGCTGCAGCACCACATCTTCCAGCGCAACGAGTTCCACCGCGACGAGTGGCTCGACCGGGTCTACACCCAGTACGGCTCCCAGCTCGACGGGCTACGTCACATCGGACATCCCGACTACGGGTTCTACAATGGCAACGATCCTGCGCTCTTTCTGCCGGGAACGGAGCCGCTCGGTATTCACCATCTGTCCGCGCTCCCCATCGTCGGCCGCGGCGTGGCGACATCCTCCTGCTCCGCTTCGGCTGGCTCGACTACTACCGCAGCGTCGCCACTCCCGAGACGCGCGCGCCTCGTGAGCGATCAGCGACACACGGGCGTGCTCCAGTCGCACGAAGCCGTGGCCTGGTTATGGGATCACCGCATCAGTCTGGCAGCGGCCGACAACTTCGCCTTCGAGAGCTGGCCGCCGCACGAGGGCAGCCCCTTTTTTTCCGCCGAGGAGAGGGCAAACGGTACACGGGGACCGCACAGCGGCATCATGCACCGTGCGCTCATTCCGCTCCTCGGGCTTCCGCTCGGCGAGCTCTGGGACCTCGACGCGCTCGCGACCGACTGCGCCGAAGAAGGGCGCTACACCTGCTTGTTGACCGTTGCGCCTCTTCCCGTCGTGGGCGGGGTCGGCTCGCCTGCGAACGCGATCGCGCTGCGCTGAGCGGCCTGATCCACTGGGTGCCGATCTCGATCAGAGCCGAGAGGCCGGTTTCTCAGCGCGGTCGGGCGTCTCGCAGCCAGCGGATCTCGTAATCGCAGTAGTCGTCGTTCTGCCGGGTGCAGCGGATCTGGCGGACCGACGGCATGAGCACGCCCGTCCGCTCGACCAGCGCCAGCAAGAGCCCCTCCTGCAGGAGGCAGTTGAAGGTCTGCGTGCGGCGCACCTCGACCCGCTTCGGTTCGTGCGAGCGGATCTCCCAGCCGCGTCCTTGGGGATCGCGGATCATGTTCGCCGCCGCCTGCTGGAGCCCTTCCATCATGGCGAGCGGATCGCTGGTCGCCGCCTGGTGGCTCGCGACGGCGCGGGCGTGGATGCGGCCTCCGATCGCCGCCCCGGCGCGCCGGATGCTGCTCGAGCCGACGTTGGCCTCGATCCAGCTGCAGACGTCGTTGTAGAGCTGCATCGGGCACCACGCGTCGAGATGCGAGGGGTCGAGCCCCGCGGCGAGCTCGAACGCCGGCGCGCACAGCTTCTGCACGTTCTGGTACTCGGCGAGCACGTCGAAGACGAAGCCCGTCATCAGTGTCACGCCTTCGGTCGACTCGTCCATGCGAGCTACCCCCCCAAGGACGGAGTACGGCCCGCTCGCGTTGTGAGATAAGGCGAGGCTGGACGATGCGCTCCCGGCGAAGATCTCCGCGTGGATCGGGATCGAGCCGGCGGCCTGACTCAGCGTGCGGCGCTGAAGAACGCCCAGGTGTCGTCCCCCCAGCCGGACGGCAGCGCGTGTCCGAGCCCGTCGTAGCTGCACTCGACGAGGGGGCTGGCGCACCCGTCGTACGACACACACGGGCTCGGGCTCACCGCCGTCGACGAGCTGCTGCAGGTGTTCCACGAGCGATAGAGCGCGCTGGTGGTGGCGAACTCCGGCGCCGGATAGGCCGAGTCGCCGCCGGTCGCGTGGGTGAAGCGGATCGCTGCGGTCGTGGCCTGCGGACATGGCAGGTCGTCGTAGGTCGCAGCGTCAGCCTCGTTGCTGAACTCGTCGGTGGACGAGCCGACGGCCACGGCGCGGAACGCCCCGCCGCGGCAGCAGTCGAGGGCGGTGGTGTGGTCGCCTCCCCAGGAGAAACCGGCGGCGAAGACGCGCGACTCGTCGACGCAGTAGTCCGCCTCGATCGCCGCCAGCATGGCGTCGAAGAAGGGCATGTCGTAGCCGCCGCAGGAGTCGTCCCAGCCGACGCCATCGTTCTCGTAGGCGATACCCTGGGGGAAGACGAAGATGCCGGCCGCGGAGGCGCCGGGGGCGCTCTGCAGTCCGAAGCCCTTGGCCTGCGCCGAGGTGCCACCGGCGCCGTGGTAGACGAACGAGAGGGCCAGCGGCGTGCTCGCGTCGTAGGGCGCGGCGACGAGGACCTCGTAGGTGCGCGCGTTGCCCTTGCCGTCCTTGGCGTCGAGCGTGAAGTCGCCGGTCTTGCTGCCGGTCTTTCCGCAGCCGGCGCTCGGCTGGACGCCTCCGCCACCGGCGTCCGGAGCGCGCGTGCCGGCGTCGCTCGCGGCGGAGACGCCTCCATCCGTCGGCCTCGTGCCGCCGGCGTCGGCGATGCTCGCGTCGGGCGCTGCGGAAGACGCGTCGCTCGTCGTCGCTCCGCTGGAGCGGCTCGCGCCGCCATCGACGACGGCGCCTGCCGGGCTATCGTCGGTGGAGCTGCACGCAACGAGGCCCACAGCGACGAGCGCCAGGGCAGACGAGGAAGCGATCCGACCGGCGAGCGCAAAGCTGGATGTGGCGAGGCCGAGAGAGCGAGTCATGAAGATCTCTTTCGCAGGATCCACGCCATCGGTCGGCTGCGCAACCTGGCACCTGCGGAATCGGTTCAAACCGAGTGAGCAGCCTGCGCAGCGACGCTCAGCGCGTGTGCTTCACTGCGGGCGTGCCCAGATCCCGAACGTGTAGCCACCCGCGCCGTCGCCGTCGACGAGGACGTGGAACTCGTAGGTCTCGTCCTTCGCCATGCACCATGACTTCTGCGCCTCGATGATGGCGATGGGCTGCGTCTGCTTGTCGTCGGCGACGAGCGCGCCGCCCGGCTTCTGCACGAGGATGTCGATGTCGCGGATGGTGTCGTCGGCGACGGCGAAGTAGCGGTAGCAGTAGCCGCCGGAGAGCGGCACGGTGAACACGTCGCGCTTGTCCTTCACGCTGTGCAGCTTGCCGGAGACCGGGTGCACGTACTCGAGCAGGCCGCCCGGGGTGCCGCACGCGCTGGCGAGGGCATTGTAGTCGGGGACATGCTTGCCGGAGAGCTCCACCTTCGACCAGCAAGCCCCTTCCTCGACCTGCTTGGCGGGGAACGCCGAGGCCGGGGTCCCCTTCGCGACGAGGGGCGAGAGCGCCTTGGTCCCGTCGACCTCGTCGGGATCCTCGTAGGCGGCGTTCATCGCTGCGTGCACCTTCTCGTCGCTGGCGCCGGTGCTCGCGGTGGTGGTGGTCGTCGTCGTGGCGGCTGGCGTGGCCTCGACGGCGGGCCCCTGCGGGTTGGACGGCGGCAGGGCATCGGTGTTGCCGCCTCCGCAGGCGGCGAGCACGACGACGGAGGCGAGGGCGAGACCGGTGGAGATCGGAGCGATAGCTTTCACGTTCTTGAGCTTATCTCGCTTCCCTCGAGCGAACAGAGCTTCCGGCGTAAGGTGTCGCCCCGCATGAACGAACTGTCGGCGCACCTGGAAGCGCTGCTCGTGCGCGAGCTGGCCTCCTCCTGGCACCAGCTCAACGCGGCGTACTTCCGCTCCGGGCTGCGGGCCCCCACCCTCCGCTTCACCCGCGACAGCTCGGTCCTCGGGCGCTGGATCGTGGGGAGTCGTACGCTCGAGATCGCTCGGGAGCTGGTGCTCGACAAGCCGTGGGGCACCGTCATCGAGGTGCTCAAGCACGAGATGGCGCACCAGTACGTGAGCGAGGTGCTGCGCATCGCCGACGAGTCGCCCCACGGCGCCGCCTTTCGCGACACCTGCCGCCGCATGGGGATCGACGCGGCCGCGCGCGGGGTTCCCGAGGCGGGGCCGTCGGACGCGGAGGCACGGGCGCTCGAGCGGGTAGCGCGGCTCCTGGCGCTCGCGGAGAGCCCCAACGTGAACGAGGCGGAGGCGGCGATGGCCGCGGCGCAGAAGCTGATGCTCCGCTACAACCTCACCTCGGCGGCCTCGGCGCGCACCCGCAGCTACGCCCACCGCCACCTCGGCCAGCCGAGCGGTCGGGTGGGCGAGGCGGAGCGCATCCTGGCGATGATCCTGGGGAAGCACTTCTTCGTCGAGTGCATCTGGGTGTCGGTCTACCGGGCGCGCGCCGGCAAGCGTGGCAGCGTGCTCGAGGTCTGCGGCACCAGCGAGAACCTGGACATCGCCGAGTATGTTCATTCGTACCTCCTCTCCACCGGCGAGCGGCTCTGGGCGCAGCACAAGAAGGCCCAGCGGATCCGCGGCGACCGTGACCGGCGGACCTTCCTCGCGGGCGTGATGTCCGGCTTCGAGAGCAAGCTCTCCGGGCAGAAGAGGGTGCACGAGAGCGAGGGGCTGGTGTGGGTCGGGGATCGCGATCTCGGCGACTTCTACCGGCGGCGCAACCCGCACGTGCGCCACGTGCGTTACAGCGGCGGGCAGAAGAACGAGGCCTACGGGCATGGGCGCGAGCAAGGCACGCGCATCGTCCTGCGCAAGGGGGTCGGCAGCGGGAGCGAGCCGATCGCGCGCGGGCGGCTGCTCACCAGCGGCGGCGGCTCGTGAAGCCCGTCGTGAAGCAACCCGCGAAGCAGGCCTTCGCGCTCTTCGAGACGGATCTCGGGCAGGTGGCGATCGCCTGGAGCGAGCGCGGGCTGACGCGGCTCATCTTGCCGGAGAAGAACGAGCAGGCGATGCGCATGCGGCTCGAAGACGCGCACGCGCAGGAGTCCGAGCCGACGCCGGCCGTACGCGACGCCATCCTTCGGGTCACGCGCCACCTGTCGGGGACGGCGGACGATTTTGCCGGCGTCGAGCTGGATCTCGACGGCGTGCCGCCGTTCCACGCGCGGGTGTACCGCGCCGCGCTGGGCGTGCCGTCGGGGACCACCACGACCTACGGCGGCCTCGCCGAGACGATGAACGCGCCCGGCTCGCAGCGCGCCATCGGGCAGGCGCTCGGGCGCAACCCGCTGGCGGTCATCGTCCCCTGCCACCGCGTGCTCGCGGCCAACGGCGGCGCGGGCGGCTTCTCGGCGTTCGGCGGTCTCACCACCAAGTCGAAGCTGCTGCTGCTCGAGGAGCGAGCGGCCAGCGGGCTGCTCCCGTCGCGCGTCCCCTTCGACACCGAAGGCGCGGCGCGGGATCTCGCAGCGCTCGATCCGGAGCTGGGGAAGCTGATCGCGCTCATCGGCCCGCCGCGGCTGCGGGTGCGGCCGGCGATGAGCCTGTTCGAGGCGCTCGCCGAGTCGATCGTCTACCAGCAGCTGACCGGCAAGGCGGCGAGCACCATCTACGCGCGCGTCCGCTTCGCCGTGCGCCCCTTCGACGCCCCCAACCTGGCGCGCACGCGGGACGCTCGCCTGCGCGCGGCAGGGCTGTCGGCGGGAAAGGTGCTCGCCTTGCGCGATCTGGCTCGCCTGACGCTCGCAGGCGAGCTGCCGGATCTCGCCGGCCTGTCCGAGATGAGCGACGAGGCGATCAAGACCTCGCTCACCCGCGTGCGTGGCATCGGCAGCTGGACGGTCGACATGATCCTCCTCTTCCGTCTCGGTCGCCCCGACGTCTGGCCGGTGGGCGACTACGGCGTGCGCAAGGGGTTCGCCCTCGCCTTCCAGCGCCGCAAGGGGGTCGACGAAGGCGAGCTCCCCGACGAGGAGGAGATGACCGAGCGCTCGCTGCGCTGGCGCCCCTACCGCTCGCTGGTCGCCTGGTACCTGTGGCGGCGCACGGATCTGGCCGCGCCGCCGACCAGCCTCGCCTGAGAGCCGCGTGTAGCTCTTCCTTCCGTTTTGCCCGCTCTTGAGGCAAAGGGATCCGATGAGCGAGCACGCGCGCGGTGAGCACGTCCCCGGGGCAACCCCCGCGCTGATCAACGACGACCTCGCGCCGGTGCCCGCCGAGCGGCGCACCTGGACGACGTACAATTATGCGGCCTTGTGGATCAGCATGGCCCACTGCATCCCGACGTACATGATGGCCTCGGGCTTCATCGCCGCGGGGATGAACTGGTGGCAGGCGCTGCTGACCATCCTCGTCGGCAACGCCATCGTGCTCGTCCCCAGCTGGCCCACCTTGCTCGGCGCCACGCCGACGCTGGAGCACGCCAACACCGAGTGGGTCAGCTTCTTCGCCTTCTGGGGGCTCAACATCCTCATCGTCTACCGCGGCATGGACCTGGTGCGGAAGTTCGAGAACTGGGCGGCGCCCTACGTGCTCGTGATGACGCTCGTGCTCGTCGTGTGGGCCATCTACACCGCCCACGGCCTCGGCTCGCTGGTGCGCGACAGCGGCAAGTTCCCCACCTTCGGCAGCTTCTGGCCGGTGTTCGTCCCCAGTGTCACCGCGATGATCGGCTTCTGGGCCACGCTCTCGCTCAACATGCCGGACTTCACCCGCTACGGCCGCTCGCAGAAGGAGCAGGTGTTCGGCCAGGTCGTCGCGCTGCCGACGACGATGACCGTCTTCTCGGCGATGGGCGTGGTGGTCACCAGCGCCAGCGCGGAGATCTACGGCAAGGCGATGTGGGATCCGGTCGAGTTGGTGGGGCACTTCCAGTCGCGGCTCATCGTGGCCATCGCCATGTTCACCGTGCTGGTCGCGACCTTGAGCGTGAACATCGCCGCCAACGTGGTCTCGCCCGCCAACGATTTTGCCAACCTCGCGCCCAAGCACATCTCGTTTCGCACCGGCGGGCTCATCACCGGCGTGCTCGGCGTCTTCATGATGCCGTGGAAGCTCATCGCCGATCCCAGCGGGTACATCTTCAAGTGGCTGCTCGGCTACTCGGGCGGGCTCGGCTCGATCGCCGGCGTGCTCGTCTGCGACTACTGGCTGGTGCGTCGCAAGGAGCTGGTGGTGCCCGATCTGTACACCCGCGGCGGCATCTACCCGAACGTCGACACCGCCGCGGTGGTGGCCACGCTCGTCGGGTGCGTGCTCGCCTGGATCGGGCTGGTCGTCCCTGCGCTGCGACCGATCTACGACTACGCCTGGTTCGCCGGCGCGGGCGGCTCGGCGCTGGTCTATTACACGTGGAAGCGGGCGCAACCGCCGCGGATCACGGCTGCGGCGCCCGCGACCTGACCCTCCCTACGCGAAGACGGCGATCGACTGGCGGCTGACCATCAGCGGTACGCCGGCGCGGTTCCAGATCTTGATCGACTCGCTCGAGTAGCCGTCGACGATGGTGTCGGCGCAGCGGACGGAGCGGCGATGGCGGCGAGCAGTTGCGAGAAGGTGCTGGTCGTCATCGTGCGCGCGGGCTCACCCCCTGCTGAATACCCGGTCGGTCGACGAGCGCCATCATCGTTCCGCTCATGGTGGCGATCAGCTTCTCCGTTCCGCTCGCGTCTCGCGCAAGAGCTCGACCCTCGCAGAAGGTCAGGGTGCGCCCGGGCTTCACCACCTGCGCGCGGAACACGAAGCTGTCCCCCTTCGCCGGAGCGAGCAGGTTCAGCTTGAGCTCGACGGTGAGCACCTCGGCCTCCGCGGGGAAGAGGGTGAAGGCCGCGTAGCCGCACGCCGAGTCGAGCGCCGTGGCCACGATGCCAGCGTGCACGAAGCCATGCTGCTGGGTGAACGCTGGGTCGCGCTTCATGGTCAGCTCGATCGCACCGGGCTGCATGGCGGCGATCTCCACGCCGAGCGTCTTCATCGCCGTCTGCAGCGCGAAGCTGCTCCGCACGCGCTCTTCGTAGGTCGGATTGGTCGGTTCGAACGTGGTCATCGGTTTCCTCCTCGCGCCTCGTCTCTCGGGGCGAGCAGGAGCTGTAGGCGCCGCCGCAGCGCCGGGTCTTGAAGGAATCGGACAGACGCGGGCGAAAGCTCGCGCAGCTCCCCTTCGCGCAGGCGGCCCGGCGTCATCCCGCTGTGGCGCTTCATCTCGCCGGTGAGGTGTGCCTGGTCCGCGTACCCGGCCTCGGCGGCGACCTCCACCAGCCTCCCGCGGCCCAGCGCCACGCCGCGGAGCGCACGATGAAAGCGTCGGACCGTCATCCAGCGCTTGGGCGAGAGGCCGAGGCGGGTCGTCAGCTGCCGTTGCAAGGTGCGCGCAGACAGGCCGGCTGACCGAGCGACGGATGCGACCGTGGACGCAGCGTCGATCGCCGCGAGCGCGGTGAGAGCCGGCGTCGACCGCATCGCGGCCGAGGTGCGCAGCGCCTGATCGACGAACACATCGAGCGCGCCGACGATCCCTTCGATGGGCGCAGGAGACGCGACGGCCGCCGCGAGCTCCTGCAGCAGGAGCGTCGCGGCCGCGCTCCGGCGATCACTGGCGAGCTCCGGCGCCCACGCCAGACAGCGTACGCCGACCATCCACCCGTGAAAGGAGCGCACGCGCCGCCGGTGCCCGAAGCGCGGGGCCTGCTCGTCGAGCCTCCACGTCGGGCCTTCCTCCTCGCGGCACGCCACCCACAGCTCGCGATACGGCGAGGCGAAGATCCCCCGCCCCGGGCCGGTGAGCTGGCCG
>JAMFST010000940.1 GCA_026225435.1 Labilithrix luteola | reverse complement strand
GGAGTGGGCGCTGCTCGAGGAGGAGGTCTTCACCGCGCCGGATCGCGCGGCGGTGGTCTTCAAGAAGATGCTCGAGCTGGTGCCGAACCACGGGGCCGCCCTGCGCGCCCTTGCGCGCCTGTTGCGCGAGCTGGGGGACTCCGGCGGGGCCGTGGAAGCGCTCGAGCGCGATCGCGATCAGCGTCACGGAATCGAGCGCGGCGCCCGCGAGCTGGAGATCGCCCGGCTGTACATCGGGCAGCTGGCGCGGCCGGCGGATGCGCTGGCGGCCGTCGAACGAGCCCTCGCCTGCTTCGCCGACGACGAGGCGGCGGTCGATCCGCGCGGACCGGTGGGCGTGCTCGAGGAGCTGCTCAACGCGGGGGAGACGCGCGCGACGGCGGCGCGCCTGCTCGAAGGGATCTACGATCGCAGCGGCACGCGTGGTCGGCAAGCCGCGGTGCTCGAGGTGATGATCGCCACCGCCGCGGCGCGCGGGGACCGCCTGCGCCTCTTCGGCAAGCTCGCCGACGTGAAGCGATCGATCGACGACGTCAGCGGCGCCTTCGACGTGGTCGCGCGCGCGGCCTTCGAGTACCCGACCGATCTGGCTCTGTGGGACAAGCTGACGGAGCTCGCCCAGCTGACCGGTCGCTGGAGCGATCTCGGAGCGGCGCTCTCCGAAGCGCTGCCGCCGGTCGGTCCGACCGACCTGCCGGGCGAGCTGGAAGTGAAGCTCTCCGAGCGCGCGGCGACCCTTTACCTCGACCAGCTGGGCGACGGCGATCGCGCGCAGCCCTACCTGGCGCGCATCCTCGCGCGGCACCCGGGGGACAGCGCGGCCTTCGAAAAATCCAAGGCCATCCTCACGGCGAAGGAACGTTGGAGCGACGTCGAAGGTCTGTACGAGCGGACCATGGACGCAGCGACCGACAGGGCGCGGAAGGTGGAGCTGCTCGGCGAGCTCGCCATCGTCGCCGAGGAGATCACCAGCGACACGCTCAAGGCCACGCGCTCTTACGAGCGCATCCTCGAGATCGAGCCGGGGCAGGAGGCCGCCGGGCGCGCGCTCGAGGGGCTCTACACCCGCGGCGAGGACTGGCCGAACTTGGCCAAGCTGCTCACCGACCGCCTCGAGCGGATGGCGCGCGAAGGGGCGGCCACGGCGAGCGCGCGCGATGCGCTCAAGCGGCAGCTGGCGCACCTGTACTTCGAGCGGGTCGGGGAGCCCGACCTGGGGCTCGATCTGCTCGAGGAGCTGCTCGCCTCCGACGTGGGCGATCTCGACGCGCGTGATCTGGCCGAGCGCGCGCTCGGTCGCAAGGCGCTGCGCGAGCGGGCCGCCGGTCTGCTCGAGCGGGTGTACGCCGAGCGCAACGAGACCCGCAACCTGGTGCGCGTCCTCGGCGTGCGCCTCGAGCTGGCGCAGACGGCGGCCGATCGGCGCGAGCTGCTCCATCGCATCGCCGAGCTGCGCGACGAGAAGCTCACCGACGACGCGGGCGCCTTCGAGGCCTACGCGCTGTACCTGCCGCTCGCCCCCGACGACAGGGCGGCGCGCGGGCGCATGCTGGAGATCGGCAAGCGCACCGGCGCCATCGAGCGCGCCGCCGAGGTGCTCTCGACCACCGCCGACGAGGCCTCCTCGCCGTCCCCCAAGGTGGAGATCCTCACCGATCTGGCGAACCTGATCGAGACGCGGCTGAACGATCGCCGGCGCGCCGAGGACACCTACCGCACCATCCTGGTGCTCGATCCCGACGATCCGGTGCATGCGCTCGGCGCGGCGCAGGCCCTGGCGCGCATCTACCTCGCCGAGGGGAAGCACGTGGAGCTGGCGCACATGCTCAAGGCCGAGATCCGTCTCGAGCCGGACGCAGGCGAGCGGCGACTCCTCCTGCGCAACCTGGCGGAGATCTGCGAGCGCGAGCTGGGGCACCCGGCGGCGGCCATCGAGGCGTGGCGCACGCGCCTCGAGTCGGATCCGGTCGACGTCGAGGCGCTCGGTGCGCTCGATCGACTGTACGAGCGCACCTCCGACTGGTTGCCGCTGGTGGAGACGCTGCGCGCCCGCGAGCGGCTCACCGACGACGCCGAGGAGCGCCGCGGGCTGATGGGGCGCATCGCGGTGATCCTCGCCGAGCGCCTGCGGAACCGCGACGAGGCGATCCTCGCCTACCGCGCGCTCCTCGAGGACTTCGGCGCCGAGCCGCGGCTGCTGCGCGCGCTCGGGACGCTCTACGCCGACGCCGAGCAGTACCCCGAGCTGGCCGACACGATCGAGGCCGAGCTGGCCATCGTCACCGACGAGGAGACGCAGCTGGCGCTGCTCACGCGGCTCGGCAAGGTGCGCTGGGAGGAGCTGTCCGAGGTGGACGGCGCGCTCGACGCGTACCGGCGCGCGCTCTCCCTTTCGACCAGCCACGAGCCGAGCCGCGCGGCGCTCGAGCGCATGCTGACCGTGGCGCTGGCGCGCTTGCCGGCGGCGGAGATCCTCAAGCCGATCTACGAGCTCGAAGGATCGCACGAGCCGCTGCTGCGCGTGCTGCAGGTCGAGGCCGAGGAGGCCGAAGGGGCCGAGCGGCTCCCCACCCTGGCGCACGCGGTGCGGATCGCCGAAGGGGCGCTGCGCGACGATTCGCGCGCACTCGGTTTTGCCCTGCGCGGCGTCGCCGAGGCGATCGAGGAGCCGGATCTGCCGGTGTGGCTGGCGCTGTCCGAGCGGCTTGCCCGCGGCGTCGGCAAGCTCGACGATCTGGTGGCGCTCCTGCGCCTCAAGGTCGCCGACGTGGTCGACGGTGAGGTGAAGCTGTCGCTCGTGCGCCGGGTCGCCGACCTCGCGCGGGTGGACCTGGGGAACCAGGATCTCGCGGTCGAGTACTACACCAAGGCGCTCGAGGTGGAGCCGGGTGACAGCGCGTCGCTGGAGGCGCTCGAGTCGCTGTACCAGGCGCGGAGCGAGTGGCCGCTGCTGCTCGAGGTCCTCGCGCGACGAGCCGAGGCGGCGGAGACCGATCACGAGAAGTTCGCGCTGCTCGTGAAGCAAGCGGTGCTCTCCGATCAGCGCCAGGCGGACAAGGCGTCGGCCATCCGTCTGTACGAGTCGGCGCTCGATCTCGAGGAGGACGCGGAGGTCTACGTGGCGCTCGAGCGGCTCTACTCCGAGACCGAGCGCTGGGGCGATCTGCTCTCGATGTACGAGCGGCAGCTGGGCGGCGGGGAGCTGTCCACCGCGGCGCGCACCGGGCTGCTGCACAAGCGCGGGCGCGTGCGGCAAGACCAGCTCGCCGATCTCGAAGGGGCCTTCGCCGAGTACGAAGGGGCGCTGTCGCTCGATGCGCTGCACCCGGCGACCATCGCGTCGCTGGAGGCGCTGCTGGTGCCGCCGTCG
>JAMFST010000107.1 GCA_026225435.1 Labilithrix luteola | reverse complement strand
CCAGGAGCGTCGCGACGAAGAGCGGGAAGCGAACCGCGTACGGAACGAGGTCGGAGGCGGCGCCGATCCCGAGAGCGCCGACGAATGCGGCGCCCGATGCACCGCGCGCGGCCTCCCGGGGGCGGCGCGCAGAGGACGCTGCATAGCCGAGCGCGGCGATGGTCAGCGCCGTGGACAGAGCGAGCGCTGGCTCGAGGGCTGCGAGGGCCAGGAGGGCACCAAGGAGGATCGCGCCTCCGGCTGCGCCGAGCGCCTCGAGCGCCGCGCCGGCGACGACGGAGAGGGCAGCGAGCGCGATCAGCACGCGGGGGTAGGGGGCTTCTGGCGCCTGGAGGAGCAGGGTGCGTGGCGGAGGCAAGGGAGCGATCGTGGTGCCGATGTCGGCGGCGCAGCGAAAGCCGGAGTCGGGCGTGGCGTGGCGCGGATCGTCCGTGTTGCGCCGCGCGCCGCGCAGCTTGTCGGCGCGATTCCCGAGGAACTGATTGCCGCGAACGACGCGCACGCGCTCTTCGCCGCACCCCGGGTTGGTGTACGGGCAGTAATCGCCGCCGACCCATTCACAGACGTTGCCACTGAGATCGTGATGCCCCCAGCGCGCATCCCCGAGAGGAAACGAGCCCACGGGCGCGGTGGTCACGTAGCCGTCGTCCTCGGTGTACAGCATGTGCCATCCGCCGCGGAGGCGATTGAAGAGCGCTGCGCACTCCGGACCGCACGCGTTCACGCGCGCTGCGCTCGGCGGCTCCGAGCCCCAGACATACAGGCGATCCTCGTCACCGCCGCGTGCCGCGTATTCGTATTCGACCTCGGTCGGAAGCCGCAGACCGCGCGCGTCGCAGTAGGCGGTCGCCTGGAACCACGACACGCAGTTCACCGGATGGTCATTCCTGTCGGCGCGATCCTGGTTGCACATCGCGCTCCATTCCTTCGCCTCGCGCGAGCGCAGGTGCGACCACTCGGGGCGCGAGTGCGCAGACGTGCAAAGGCCTGAACGAGCGCACTCCGAGTAGGCGCCGACGGTCACCTCGGTGGCGTCGAGACAGAAGGGGGCCACCGTCTCCGCGTGCGGCGGCCGCTCGTCGGGAAAGGCGGAGATGGCGCCCATGACGAAGGCGCCGCCGGGAACCGGGAGCATGCCGGTGGGGCAGCTCGCTGGCGAAGCCTCGGCGAGCGCTCCTCTCTCCGTGGCGAGCAACGCGAGCAACGCGATGGCTCGCGCGCAACGACGGCGACTGCGGAGCATCGCGATCAGAAGAGCGAGTAGATGAACGGCGCCAGCGGGGCGACGGTGTTGATCACCCAGAGGATCGCCGAGCCCGCGAGCAACAGCAGCACGAAAGGAACGAAGCGGCCGAGCCCTTGGTCGCGGAAGGCCAGGGCGGTGCGGAGCGCCGTCAGCGGAATGCCGACGAAGCTGGCGTACCAGGGGCGGGCACGGCGAGACGTCACGCGTCGACCTCCTTCCACACGATCGAGTCATTGACCACCAGGGCGTCCATGTCGGTCCGCGCGAACATGGCCATCGCTTCGATCGGCGTCGACACCATCGGGTAGCCGCTCGGATTGAAGGAGGTGTTCAGGATCGCCGACAGTCCGAAGCGCGCGCCGAAGGCCGAGAGGAGCGCGTGGTAGGTCGGGTTGTCCTCGGAATGACAGATCTGCGGGCGGCTCGATCCGTCCACGTGGATCGCCGCCTTGAGCAGGGTCTGCGCGCCTCCCGCGACGGGGACGGCGTACTGCATCCAGCGATTGGCGCGCATGTGCTGCGGCTGTACGTCGAGCGCGCGCTGGGCATCCTCTGCGGTGACCGAGAATGCGTACGGACGGAGCGGCGCGCGCTCCTTCACGCGCTTGCTCAGACGCGTCGCCAGCACCGGGTCATCCGGACGGACGAGGATCGAGCGATTGCCGAGCGCGCGTGGGCCGATCTCCGCGCGACCCTGCACCCAGCCGACGATCTGCCTGTCCAGGAGGCGCTGCACCACCGACGCGACCAGCTCGCTGCGATCGGAGAACGTCTGCGAACGCCAGCGCGTTCCCGCGGGCAGCTCGACGCCGCGCTTCATGTACGCGGCGAAGTGCTCCGGCTTCACGAAGTCGACGATCTTCAGGTCGTCCGCTTCGACCTCGTGCACCCCTTGGTACGGCGTGTACTCGTTGGCAGCGATCGCGCCGGCGCGGACGTCGTGGCGGCTCTCGTAGTAAAGCGCCGTGCCGACCGACGTGCCGCCGTCGCCCGGGTCCGGAGGAATGTACACGGAGCGAAAGGGGGACTCGGTGAGCAGGCGATAGTTGGCGACGCAGTTCAGGCTCACGCCGCCGGCGAGGCAGAGGTTCTCCGACGGGGCGGCGTCATGAAGCTTCTTGCAGAGACCGAGCAGGCGCTCCTCGAGGACCAGCTGCAGGCTGGCGGCGACGTCGGCGAGGCGTTGCGCCTCCTCCGAGATCGGCGCGCCCGACGTCCCCAGACAATCGAAGGGGAGGTCGTCCTTGAAGCTTCGCGCCGGGCCGAAGGTGTCGAGGACGTAGTCGCGGATCACGAAGGCGGCGCTGAAGCCGACCCGCGCGTAGCTGGTCACGCCGGGGCAGGCTCCGCAGCCCTCGTTGGGCGCGCAGGTGCCGGCGAGCTGGAT
>JAMFST010000939.1 GCA_026225435.1 Labilithrix luteola | reverse complement strand
CCCGACTGGGGTTGCGGCCGGGACGGCGGCTGCTGGCTGTACGCCTGCGAGGCCGCGGGGAGCGACCCGGCGCTGGCGCGGTAGGTCACCGGCGGTTGCTGCGAGCTGGCCGCCGGGGGCACGCTCGCCTGCTGACGGCGAGGCGACGACGCACCGGCACCGGCGCTGCTCTGCGGACCTTGCTGTTGCGGGGGCTGCTGCTGTTGCTGCGGTTGCCAGGCCGACTGCGGCGGCGGCGGATGCCCCGAGAGGAGCGCCCCCGGCCCGGGCTGCACGCCCATCACCGGACCGGAGCCGTCGTCGAAGCGCGCGCGCGTCGAGCCGAGGGCGATCTCGTCCCCGTGACGGAGCAGCTGCTCGCCGTTCACCCGCTGCGCGTTGATGAACGTCCCGTTCAAGCTCCCGAGATCACGCAGGACGAAGTGCTCGCCGCGCTGCTCCACGAGGCAGTGCTCCTTCGACACGATCTTGTCGAGCAGCTGGATCGAGTTGTTCGGATGTCGCCCGAGGCTGTTGAGCGTGCGCAGCTCAATCGCCTGCTGCCCTTCGCTCGTCGCCAGGATGAGGCGTGCCATTCCCGTCTGATCACACTAGCTCGCGATGGCGCGGGCGGACAGACGGAACAGACGCCACGCAGAACAGACGCCGAGACGGCCACAATGGTATCGGTGGGGTAAGGGCATGGCCCACGACACCCCCCCCTCCAAGCCCGCCAAGCCTGATCAGGCGTCTTCCGCCGGTGTTTCGCCGGCGATCGCACCTTCGCGCACCCC
Source organism: Labilithrix luteola (assembly GCA_026225435.1). Lineage (GTDB taxonomy): Bacteria > Myxococcota_A > Polyangia > Polyangiales > Polyangiaceae > JAMFST01. The sequence goes on along the minus strand of JAMFST010000939.1, from coordinate 3,051 downwards.
GGTCACGCCGGCCGGTGACGTCTATGTGTCGACCGCAGCTCCGCCCACGGCGGTCGGACCGGGGGGCGCCTCGGTTGCGTCTCCGCATCCGGCGGGAGTGGCCTCCGGGGCCACGGCCACGCTCGGGCCGGTGATCCCGGCGCCGAGCCCGTCGTCCCTGGAGCTTCTCGCCAAGGCGTGGAGCGAGGCGGCCACCGCGTCTCATGGACGCGCGCGGGAGCTGACCCGGGTCGACCCGGCGCGCATCTCGCATCGGACCGAGCCGTCGCTGCTGCCGGAGGTCCCGCGGGAGAGCCGCGGCCTCTTCGAGCTGGTGTCGCCCATCGCCCGGCGGGCCCTCGAGCTGGCGCTGGCCGCGCGCGAGCCGAGCTTCCACGGCTTCGTCGCCGCGCACCCCGAGGTGATGATCGAGGACGACATCGTCCGCTACGCCGAGCGCTTCGCCCGCGCGCGGCCGGCCCCGCCGGACATCGTCTACGTGCACGACTTCGATCAGCCGGAGGCGCCGCGCCCGCTGGTGCTGCCGGCCGGCGCCGGCGCCTTGCTCGTCCAGGCCATGGGCGCGCTCATCGCCGAGCTGCGCGAGGCGGTGCCGGCGCTGGTCGAGGCCGAGCCCTTGCGCCGCGCGCAGGCCGATCTCACGCGGCGGCTCGAGGCGAAGAACAAGCAGGCGCTCACCGATCTGGAGTCGACCGCCAAGACCCTCGGCTTCGGCGTGCGCTCGGTGCACGGCGGCGTGCAGACGTTCCCCATCCTCCACGGCAAGCCGCTGTCGGCCGAGCAGTTCGACGTGCTCGACGAGTCGACCAAGCGCGCGCTGTCGGACGCGGAGGAGCGGCTCACCTCCGAGGTCGAAAAAGTCGCGCTGTTGGTGCGGGCGCAAGGCGCGCGCTTCGAGCAGGAGCGCGACGAGACGTTCCGCAAGGCGGCCGCCGAGGTGATCGAGACCGCCTTCCAGAAGCTGGAGGCCGCCTTCGAGGCGGTGAGCGCGATCGTCGGCCCGTACTTTGCCCAGGTCAAGCAGGCGCTGAGCGAGGACTGGGAGGATCTCATCGGCGAGGAGAGCTCCGGCAGCGGTGGCGGCAGCAGCGGAGAGGACGGCACCGGCGGCGAGGATCACGATCCGGAGCACGCGACCCGCTTGCGCCGCTTCGAGGTGAACCTGCTCGTCTCGCACGTCGTCCAGGAGCCCGGCGCGGAGACGCCCACGGCGGCGGCGCCGGTGCTCTACGACACCAACCCGACCTATCCGAACGTGTTCGGGTACCTCGAGCGCCGCGCGCGCTTCGGGGCGCTGGTCACCGATTTCATGCGCATCCGCGCCGGCTCGCTCCATCGCGCGTCGGGTGGCGTGCTGGTGGTGCGGGCGGCCGATCTCATGGCCGATCCGATCATCTGGGAGCGGATGAAGCGCGTGCTACGCGAGCAGCGCATCGGGGCGGAAGATCCGCTCGGGCCGCTCGGTCTGTACGCGACCTCGCTGCGGCCGGTACCGGTGCCCATCCGGGTGCGGGTGATCCTGGTGGGGACGCCGGATCTGTACGCCGCGCTGCTCGACGCGGACGCCGACTTCGCCGCGCTCTTCCGCATCAAGGTGGAGGTGGAGCCGTACCTTCCGCGGACCAAGGAGTCGCTGCTGGCGCTCGACGCGTACCTGATGGCGATGGCCAAGGAGCGCGGGTGGGGGCACTTCGATCGCGCCGCACGCGCGCGCTTGCTCGATCTGGCCACGCGGCTGTCGGGAGAGCGTGATCGGCTGGCGCTGTCGCTGGCGCCGCTGGAGGAGACCGCGGCCTTCGCCAGCGCAGCGGCGGCGGCGCGAGCCATCGAGGAGCAGCTCGCGGCCGAGTCGCCCGAGGAGGCGCCGACCGACGAGGCGAGCGACGCCGACGAAGGGGCGGAGAGCGGCGACGACACCGAGGAGAACGTGGACGAGCGCAACTCGATCGCGCCCGTCGTCTCGATGCCGCCGCCGCCCGAGACCGTGGTGACCGTCGAGGACATCGACGACGCCTGGCGAGACCGTCGCGAGCGCGCCGGGGCCGCCGAGCGCCACATCCGCGATCTGACGTTGCGCGGTGAGGTGGCCCTCGACACGCAAGGCACGCGGGTCGGCGTGGTCAACGGGCTGTCGGTCTACTCGGCGGGCGACGTCGAGTTCGGGCAGCCGATGCGCATCACCGCGGTGGTCGCGCTCGGGCGCGAGGGGATCATCGACGTGGAGCGCGAGGCGCAGCTCGGCGGCGCCATCCACACCAAGGGGGTCGCCATCCTCCGCGGGTATCTCGGGCGGATGTTCGGGCAGGAGCGGCCGCTCTCGCTCCGCGCGCAGATCGCCTTCGAGCAGAGCTACGGCGAGATCGACGGCGACAGCGCCTCGTCGAGCGAGCTGTTCGCCGTCCTCTCGGCCCTCGCCGACGTGGGGATCGACCAGGGGATCGCCGTGACCGGCAGCGTGAACCAGCTGGGCGAGGTGCAGGCCATCGGCGGACTGTGCGCCAAGATCGAGGGCTTCTTCGATCTGTGCGTGGCGCGGGGGCTCAGCGGCGGGCAGGGCGTGCTCATGCCGAAGACCAACCTGTCGCACCTGGTGCTGCGCGACGACGTCGCCGAGGCGATCGAGGACGGGACCTTCCACCTGTACAGCATCGCGACGGTGACCCAGGGGATCGAGATCCTGACCGGGTTGCCCGCGGGGGAGCGCGACGCATCGGGGCGCTTCCCGGCGTGGAGCTTGTTCGGTCGGGTCGAGCGGCGCATCATCGAGATCGCCGAGCGCCTCCGCGAGGCGGAAGCGCACGGTCAGCGTCACGATCCGCTCGAGGCGATGGACGACGCGAGCTCCAGCGACCTTGGAGATGGCGGCGACTTCCGCATCCGATAGCGCCCCGTCAGGCCTCGCTCACTTGGGCGCGAGGCGGATGGCTCCGTCGAGGCGGATCGTTTCGCCGTTGAGCATCACGTTCTCGGCGATGTGGAGCGCGAGTGACGCATACTCCGACGGCTCACCCAGCCGGGACGGGAAGGGGACGCTCGCCGCGAGCGAGGCCT
>JAMFST010000106.1 GCA_026225435.1 Labilithrix luteola | reverse complement strand
GATCCCCAAGGCGACCAAGGAGGAGCGCCCCAAGCTCATCGAGGAAGCCAAGGAGGTCCGCAGCGAGATCGAGCGGCTGGAGCCGGAGCTCACCGCCATCAACCGCACCTACGAGGATCTGATGCTCCGCGTCCCCAGCCTCCCGCGTCCGGAGGTGCCGATCGGCAAAGGGGAAGAGGACAACGTCGAGATCCGCAAGGTGGGCACCCCGCGCACCTTCGACTTCCAGCCGAAGGATCACGTCGAGCTCGCCACCCTTCACAAGATGGTCAACTGGGACGGCCCGCGGAAGTACGCTGGCGGCCGCTCGTATGCGCTCACCGGCATGGGCGCGCTCCTCGAGCTGGCCGTCACGCGTCTCGCCGTCGACACGCTGGTCGAGCGCGGCCTCACCATGGTCATCCCGCCGGTGATGGTCCGCGAGCGCGCGCTCATCGGCACCGGCTTCTTCCCGCTCGGTCGCGAGGAGGCCTACAGCATCGGCGCCGACGACCTGTTCCTGGTCGGCACCAGCGAGGTCCCGCTCGTCTCGCTCCACGCCGACGAGACGATCGAAGCGAACGAGCTGCCGATCCGCTACGCCGGCATCTCGCCGTGCTTCCGCCGCGAAGCCGGTGCCGCCGGCAAGGACACCCGCGGCCTGTACCGCGTCCACCAGTTCACCAAGGTGGAGCAGGTCGTCTTCTGCGTCCCCGACGAGGAGGTCGCCGAGAAGGAGCACTACACGCTCCTCGGCAACGCCGAAGCGATCCTCGCCAAGCTCGAGATCCCGTACCGCGTGGCGCTCGCCTGCACCGGCGAGATCGGCCTCGGCCAGACCCGCAAGCACGAGGTCGAGTCGTGGATGCCCGGCCGCAACGCCTACAGCGAGACCCACTCGTGCTCCACGATGGGCGACTTCCAGGCGCGTCGCTCGAACGTCCGCCTCCGCCTCGCGGACGGCTCCCTCGGCTACCCGTACACCCTGAACAACACCGCCATCGCCAGCCCGCGCATCCTGATCCCGCTGCTCGAGAACCACCAGAACGCCGACGGCTCGATCACCTTGCCGAAGGCGCTCGTGCCGTACATGAACGGCCGCACCACGCTGACGGTCTGAGCGCGCTCAGTTCGGGACGGCCGCGGTGGCGGTGATCCGCTGGCTCGGCGGCGTGGCGGTCGCGTCGTCGTCGAGCTCGTCGCCGGCGGTGGCGATGGTGCGGCCGGTGTGCCGGTTCATCAGCGCCACCACCTTGCCGACCCGCCCTCCGGCGACGCGGGCCGAGAGGAATGCGCCCCCGTCCTCCAGCTCGCTGACGTAGGTGCGCGCCAGGATCTCCGGGATCCCCTCCTTGGTGATGGCGCGCACGAGCGACGAGCTCGTCTTGCCGCCCTGCACCGATGTCCCGAAGCGCTCCGCACGCTCCACCACCGGCCCGGCGCCATCCAGCTTCGCCACCCCGTCGACCCGCAGCTCGCGGAGGCTGCGAAACGAGCGAGCCAGCGGCTCGGTGCTCAACATCCCCACGTCGCGATGCGACACGGCCACCGACAGCGACTCAGGATCCACGCCCGCTGCCGACAGCTCCTCGAGCAGCTCCCCGATCGTCTCGGGCGGAAACACGCCAAGTACGGCTCTGGCCATGATGCACCTCCGCTCCGCTGCATCGCAAAGGGTGCGCCAGCGCGTGGGGAAGCTCGCTCGACCGGCGAAAGTCCGAGAGTAAAGGTAGGTGCGGGCGGTTCACCACGGCCGAGCACGTCTGTCCATTTGTGCCAGATCGGGGACGACACGCCGAATGTCCACGCCGGACGCGGCGGCAGGGCCCCCGGACGGCTCAGCGCTCACCACGCTTGAAGTGGAGGCCGCGGTCGGATAGGTACGACCCACCGTTGGGTGCGGTAGCCAAGTGGTTAGGCACCGGTTTGCAAAACCGGCACACGTGGGTTCAAATCCCATCCGCACCTCCCTGAAATCGCAGCGTTTTCCGCCGCGTGTTGTGCACCAGGATTTGTTGTGCGCACAACTTCCCGCACAACCTCGTTCCACTCGAGCGGGATCCGGCCAACGGCCTCGCGCAGCGGCGCAAGCTCCTCGTCGGTGTAGTTGCGCTCGGTCACCGTCTTGCCGGCGTGGCCCATGAGGGCGCCGCGGGTCTCGACGTCCACCCCGGCGCGGCGGAGCGTCGTGGAGAACGTCCGGCGGAGCGCGTGGAAGGTGAAGTTGTGCCCGCCGTCCGTCGTGCTGGCGAGGCCGGCGCGCTCCAGGTCCGCGCGTAGCAGGCGCGCGCTGCGCGGCCGCTCGGCGTTGCCGTCCGCGTCCGGGAAGATGATGTCCTGCGGCTTCGGCTTGCGACGCACCAGCGGCTCCCACCCCTCGTGGAACCACTGGCGCAGCGCTGCGGCGGCCGCGGGGTGCAGGGGGATCTTGCGAACGCGGTTCTCCGTCTTCGTCTGCCCGATCCCGTCGAAGCGGGCATTGGCCTGCGTCACGTCGAGCACGCCTCGGAAGGTCGCGCCCCAGGTGAGCCCGGCGAGCTCGCCGTCGGCGAGCCCCGCGGTCACGGCCAGCGCGTAGCGGGCGCGGCGCGCCAGAGGCACCAGCGGGCAGTCGAGGAGCACCTGGATCTCCTCGACGGTGAGCGCGATCACCTTGCCGGCCTTCGTCTTCGCCGCCGGCAGCTCGGCGATCACCGGCTGCGTCCGAAACGGGTTCTGGATCTTGATGAGACCCTCGCCGGCGGCGCTGTCCCACAGCATGCGGGCCGTCGAGAACACGTTGCGGCACGTGTTCGCCGCGACCGCGGCCCGCACATCGCGGATAAACTGGCGGGCTTCGGGGACGTCGACGAGGGCCATCGGCGCGTTTCCGAGCCTCGGCAAGATGTGCTTCTTCAGGTGCGTGTCGTAGTTCTTGATCGTCGACGTCCGGATGTCCGGGTGCGCCGCGCGCACCTTGCGGATCGTCGGCCACGCCTCTTTGACGAGGATGCCGGCGCGGGGGTCACGGACCACGACTCCCCCCGCCTGCGTGATCTCAGCGAGCCGGATCTCAGCCCACGCCTTCGCGTCGCGCTCGGCCCGGATCTCCTTGGGCGCGGTCTGCTGACGGACCTTCTTCCAGTTGCCCCCCTCGGCTACGGCGAGGACCCACCGGCCGTCTTTGCGCTTGAAAAGGTTGTGCTTGATCTCCATTTGTCCGCTTGCTCCCGGTGAATCCGAATCAGCCTGCCCGAGCCGGTGGAGGGCATCCCCACCTTGCGCATCCTCAGCACCGTCGCCGCGCAGAGCCCCGCGTAGAGCGCGTACTCGGCCGGCGTCATCCACGGCGAGGTCTCGCGCTCGCGCAGCGTGGGGGCCTCGAGCTTGGCCAGCGCGCGGTCGCAGCGGTCTCGGATCTCGAGCAGCTCGGCGCGGATGTCGTCGGCGATCATCGTGTCACCAGCCGGCGGGCGACGGCGCGCACCACCGCGCGGACAAGAGTGCCCATGTCCACCTCGCGGATGCCGAGCGGGCACTCGTTCAGGATGTCCGCGTCGATTTCGCGGAACATCTCCGTGGTGAGCTTCTCAGCGGTCTCCCGTCGCCATGCCTCCTGCGTGCGGAGCATCTTCGTGAGCATGATCGCGTTCGTCCTCCACACCTGCGCGTCCTCCGCGCACTCCCACACTTTGCCGTCCGACGTCGTGATCGCAGTCGGGTGCATGTGCCTGGTCTCGAAGTCGATAGCGTCCTTGAGGAGCGCGGCGCGCGCCTCGATCGCACCCTCGACCTTACCCCGCTGGTAGGCGCGATCGAGGCGCTCGAGCAGCTCGTCCCGGTCGGAGGACGTCACGGCGCGCCTCGCCAGTGGCAAAGGGACTCGGCCAGCGCGCGAGCGAGCCCGGGCCCGTCGTAGTCGCCGTCGCGGAAGTCGCCGATGACTTCGCCGCTCGGCGCCTGCACTTGGTAGTTGGTGTCGCCCTCGTAGCGGAACACATTGATGAACCACGGCCCCTTGGGGAGTCGTGACTCGCGCTGCGCGTCGGTGAGCGGCTTCAGCCGAGGGCGCGTGTTGTAGACGTTGGTCGTCATTCGGTCGCGCTCAGCACGGCAAGAACGACGCTCCCGGGCGGCTTGAGACCCGCGGCGTAGCGGCCAGCCGCCTCTCGCTGTCCGTAGTCGTACACGCTGGACAGGGCGCCGCTCGGCGATAGGACTACCCAGCAGCGCCGCAAGGTTGCCGTCGCCGCTGCGCCTTCGAGCCGCGCCTGGGCGAACTCGATCGTCATGTCCTCGAGCATCTGGCGGGGCGCGTGCGGGTTGCACCAGGCGCGCGCCCGCCGCCGGTCACTTTCGGTCACGGCCTCGGCGCTCGGCTCTTCGCGGCTCATCGCCGTGATGATCTTCGTCGCCACGTGCTCGTTGATGGCGATGGCGGCGACCGTCT
>JAMFST010000105.1 GCA_026225435.1 Labilithrix luteola | reverse complement strand
GTAGCCGTTGGCGCTCAGCCAGGTGCGGAAGTCGGCGGTCGCCGACCCGCCGCTGCCGGAGTCGCTGCTGCCGGCGTCCTTGCCGGCGCCCGCGTCCTTCTTGCTCGCGTCCGCGCTGACGGTGCTCGCCTGGTCGGTGCCCGCGGCCTCCGACTCGGGGGAGCCGCCGCACCCCGTGACGCCGACCGCGGTGGTCGCGAGGACGAAACCGAAAGAGGCGAGGCTACCGAGTACCGCGCGAGTCCGGGTCGTCATGGGACATTTGTATCGTCTGCGCGGGCGCTGCGCGCAAGCTCAGTGGCCGTCTTTATGGCGTCCTGGACGCGCATTCCACAACGGCACCATCAATCCGCCACCAATGCACGACGCGGGGATGAGTACCCAGGGCCAGATGCCCCAGTGCCAGTGATCGAGCATCGCGCCGAGGCCGAACCCGGTGAGTCCGCTGCCCAGGTACTGCACGCCGTCGAGGAGCCCCGCGGCCGTCGCTGCCGCGCGCTTGCCGCCGAAGTCCATCGACGCGGTGCCCGAGAGCATGCCGTGCACGCCGAAGATCCACACGCAGGCAAACCCGATGCTGAAGGGGACGAGCGCCGGGCTGGCGGTGCCGACGATGGCGAGCGCGAAGACCTGCGCGACGTAGAAGAAGAAGGCGACGGGCGCGCGGCGCGACTGGAAGAAGCGATCGCTCATCCAGCCGCACAGGAGGCCACCGGCGATCCCGCCGACGGTGATGCCGGTGGACGCGATGTTGAACTGCGACGAGCCGGGGGCGATGGAGTGCACCTCCTTGAGGAACTCGGGGAAGTACAAGAGAAGCCCCTGGCGGACGATGCCGGTGCAGAACTCGGCGGCGATGAGCACGCGGATGACCGGGCTCTGGAGGACGCGCTTGAGGATCGCGGTCCGCGTCTCGGCGATCGCAGCGATGGGCGCCTCGTCGGGCGCTTCGTCACCGGTGGGGAAGTCCTCGTAGCCGGCCTCGCTCGGGCGATCGCGCACGAGGAAGTAGTCGACCAGCGCCATCACCGCGATGGTGAGCGACGGGATCAGGTAGACCATCGGCAGCGAGAACTTCGCCAGGATGCTGCCGCACAGGTTGTAGGCGAGGAAGTAGCCGAGCGAGATCATCGCCCCGAACACGCCGCCGAGCAGGCCGCGCTCGCGCACGTGGAACCAGGCGGAGTTCACCTTGACCACGCTGAGCGCGCCGAAGCTCTGGAAGTACATGTTGAGCGCGTAGAGCACCGACAGGCTCGCCAGCAGCCCGCCGGTGACGTGCCCGAGGAAGAGCAGACCGATGACCGCGTTGAGGACGCAGGCGCCGGCGGCCCCGACGAGGATGGCGCGGCGGCCGCCGATCTTGTCGGCGAGCGGGCCGTTGAAGAGCACCGCGAGCGCGTAGGTCCAGAAGCCGGCGGTGGCGATGAGCCCCGTCTGCCCCTTGGAGAAGTGGAACGCCTCGCCGATGGCCCCCTTGGCGACGTTGAAGTTGTACCGCCCCATGTACAGCGTCGCGTAGGTGAACCCGAGCGGGAACCAGTTGGCGAAGCGGCGCAGGCGAAACGCCTGGCTGTGGGGCGGGACGACGGAGGTGTCGGAGGCAGCGGCGGCGGAGCTCGACATGGCGGCGCGCCCTTATGCCCCGGAGGCGGCGGCGGGCGCCAGCGACAATCTCGCGGAGTCCGTGCGCGAAGGAGCTAGGCCACTAAGGTAGCTTCACGCAGCGCCCGCCGACGGCCCAGTGCGGCCGGTACGTCCCGTCGCCGAAGCCGACGTACTGCTCGCTGTACGCGTGCACCTCGGTCTCCTGGAAGGAGTCCTGGAACCAGCCGTCCCCCTCGATCGTCGCGCTCGTCGCGCTCACCGGCTGGCTCCCCATGTTCTCGACGGAGCCTTCCAGATCGGCGTGCCCGTAGGGCCCGTAGCCCAGAGGGAACCGCCCGGGCGCGGCGAGGTACGAGCCGAAGTCGTTGTCGGTCGGAGCCGAGGGCCAGATGTAGCTGGTGCCGGCGAGCGAGTCGTAGACGCCGTGCGCCTGCTTGTCCGCGGTGCTCCCGTAGGCGGCGCCGTCGCTGGCCCAGGGGAGCGTCATGACCGTCGCGGTGGTGCCGTTCGCGCCGCCCCAGGTGGTGCGCGCGGCGATCCACTCGGCGCGGCTGGGCATGCGGCCGCCGTCGTAGGCGCAGAGCGCGTGGAAGAGCGGCGCGCGGAAGCAGTTCATGACCTTCTGGTCCATCACGGCCTGCGTGAACGTGCGCGGCGCGCCGCTGACGGCGGCGGCCAGGTCGGCGGCGTCTTCCCACATCGCCGGCGCGCCCACCGCCCCCTTGGCCGATCCGACGACGCAGCCCGAGGCGTCATCGCTGGAGGTCAGGTAGATGAAGTCGTCGTGGCTCGTGGGGAGCATCGCGTTCCACGTCGTCGCCGTCGTTCCGGTCGGCCACCAGGCGGGCGCGCTCGTCTTGATATACGTTTGCACATCGTAGTCGACCGCCTCGAGGAACGCGCGCATGCGGCCGGCGGTGATGAGGTACTTGTCGAGGAGGAACGGCCCGCCGCTCGCCGCCGGGCGCGGGACCTCGAGCGCCACGCAGCAGTCCTCGTGCTGCGCCGCGGGATCGCCCGTCTCCCCCGCTCCACAGGTGTCGCCGCCGTTGTGCGCGACGCAGCTCGGCGCAGAGACGCACGCGTGGTCGTAGTTGCAGGCGCTGGTCGAGCAGTCGCCGGCGACGAGGCATCCCTTGGTCACGGCGCACGCCGGGCAGACGCCTCCCCCGCAGTCCACGTCGGTCTCGGCGCCGTTCTTCACGGTGTCGGTGCACGAGGGGACCGCGCAGGTGCCGCCGGTACACACGTGACTGGTGCAGTCGGTGGCGAGCAGGCAGTGGAGGCCGTCGCCGCAGGCCATGGCGCCGTCGGTGACCGCCGAGCCCACGCCGCCGCAGTCGACGTCGGTCTCGCCGCCGTTCATCACCCCGTCGTTGGGCGCCGCGTGTGCGCAGAGACCGGCCGTGCACACGGACGAAGTGCACTCGGGGGCGGCCGTGCAGGCCTGCCCGTCGGCGCGGTTGTCGGTGGGGAGCGGCGGAGCGCTGGCGTCGCCGGCCGCCGAGACGGAGCCAGCATCGCCAGTCGTCCCCGTCCCGGCGTCGCCCGGGCCATCGTCCTGCGCCCCGCTGGTGCTGCACCCCAGCGGGAGGCCGAGGAGGCCGAGAAGCACCGCCGCTGCGACCTTCCCACTCCCGAAACGATCCCGAGGCATGATCCGCACGCTCTCGCTGCACGAATCGAACCTGGCTCGAGCAGGCGCGACGCGGCCGAAACCGGGGTTTCGCTGGATCGCCGCCGGTCCGCGTGGTGGTTCGTCGGGCGCCCAGGCTGTCCGTGGACAGCCCTCTGCCGACCGGGACAGGCGGGCCCGTCGCGCCGGTCGTCGATCTCGGCCCTCTCGCGCTGGCACGTCGCGTGGACAGATGGGCGCCATGTTCACCCCTCGCGCGGTCCTCCTCGCCTCCGCGGTCACCTCCGGGATCCTGCTGCTCACGTCGCCATCGGCCCACGCCTCGGGCGCCTCGTGGGAAGACCAGCGCGACGACGCCTTCGCCAGCGCCGACGTCGACCGCGAGGACTTCGGCCACGTGCTCAGTGCACGCACGGCGAGCCCGAAGCGCAGCGGCAGCAGCGGTCTGCAGGACGAGACCTGGATCAGCCTGGCCGCGATGGGCGGACGCACGCCGGCAGGCGCGACGCAGATCGGCGCGGTCGCCGTCTTCGGCATCGCCTTCGATCGCATCGCCGCGGGGCATGTCCAGCGGGGCGAGCACCCGACCGGATTCGCGCTGCCCCCGGCGCCAGCACCTGCGCCTTCGCCCGCACCGGCACCGGCACCGCCGACGACACCGTCACCGGCCGCCGTCGTGGCCTTCGACCGCCCTCCGCCGCTCGACGGCGTCCTCGCCCGCGCCGTGGTGCAGGCGGCCTGGAAGACGGCGGGGGTCGGCACCGACGATGCGCGCGTCGACGAGATGGTCAGCCGCGCCCGCGCCAGCGCTGCCTTGCCGGAGACGCGGCTGCGCGTCTTGAAGCAGGTGGAGAACGGCTCGCAGCTCGATGCGACCGTGGACGAGAGCCGCTACTACGACACCATCGGCTCGGGTCTCTGGCTCGAGGCGCGGCTCACGTGGCGGCTCGATCGATTGATCTACGCCGACGACGAGCCGACGCTGGAGCGCGTGCGGCTCGAACGCCAGGAGGCCCGCGCGCGGCTGGCGGCACACGTGATGGACGCGCTCATCGCCTGGCAACGCGCGCTCTTCGACTGCGTCGAGGCGCCGGCCACCTCGCGCGAGCACGTGCTGGCCGATCTGCGCCGCGTGGAGGCCGAGGCGATGCTCGACGTGCTCACCGGGGGGCGCTTTGCGGCGCTGGCGAGGAGGCGATAACATGACTCTCATGACCATGGCGAAGATCGCGGTCACTCTGCCGAAGGAGGTGCTCGCGCGCACCCGGCTCGCGGTGAAGCGCCGACAGGGGATGTCGTTGAGCGCCTACGTGGCGAAGGCGCTCGACGAAATGAACCGCGCTGAAGAGGAATTCGACGCATATCTCGACGAAGCGCTGGAGCAGACGGGCGGCCCGGTGACCGAGGAGCAGAAGCAGCGGATCGACGCGATCCTCGATGGGTTCGAGCGCCGTCGAGCGGAGCGGGCGAAGAAGAGGGAGAGCGCGAAGTGACCGGCTACGTGTTCGATGCGGGCGCCCTCATCGCCTACGAGCGTCATGATCGCG
>JAMFST010000938.1 GCA_026225435.1 Labilithrix luteola | reverse complement strand
GCTCGCCGCCATCGTCGCGGTCACCGGCCCTGCCGGCTGCCTGCTGGTGGTGAAGAACTACACCGGCGATCGCCTCAACTTCGGGCTCGCCGCGGAGAGGGCGCGCGCGCTCGGGCTCTCCGTCGACATGGTTATCGTCGGAGACGACGTCGCCCTGCCGGCCTCGGCGCGCCCGCGGGGGATCGCCGGCACGCTCTTCGTGCACAAGGTCGCCGGGCACGTGTCGCGCGCCGGCGGGTCGCTCGCCGAGGTGAAGCGCGCGGCCGAGACGGTCGCCACCTCCGCGGTGTCGATCGGCGTGGCGCTGTCGTCGTGCAGCGTCCCCGGGCAGCCGACGGACAACCGGATCGCCGAGGGGCGAGTGGAGATCGGTCTCGGGATCCACGGCGAGCCGGGGGCGAAGATCGTCGCGCTGCCGACGGTGGACGATCTCGGGGCGACGCTGATGGCGGTGCTGGAGGACGCGCTCGATGCGCGCGGCCACGCGGGAGCGCCGGTGGCGCTGCTGGTGAACGATCTCGGAGGGGCGCCGGCGCTGGAGATGGCGCTGGCGACACGGGCGGCGATCGCCGGGCTCCGGCGGCACGAGCTGCGGCTGGTGCTCGGACCGGCCCGCGCGATGACCTCGCTGGCGATGAACGGGTTCTCGGTGACGTTGGTGCCGCTCGGCGATCCGGCGATCGAGGCGGCGCTGCGCTCGCCGGTGGCACCGCACGCCTGGCCGGTCGCGCGGGCTCCCCGGGCGGTGACCACGGTGCCGCTGCCGGAAGCGGTGCGCGCCAAGGTGCACACGCCATCGGCAGATCCCGCGCGCCGCGAGCTCCTCGAGCGCGCCTGCCAGGCGCTGGTGAGCAAGCAGGCCGATCTCGACGCGCTCGACGCCAAGGTGGGCGACGGGGACACCGGTACGACGCTGGCCACCGCGGCGCGCGCGATCCTCGCCGATCTCGATCAGCTGCCGTTCGCCTCGCTCCCCGAGCTGTTCGCCGCGCTGTCCGAGCGGCTGGCGCGGGTGATGGGCGGCTCGAGCGGCATCTTGCTGTCGATCTTCACGGCCGCGGTGGGCGCGCACCTGGCAGCCACTCCCGGCGCGCTCGGCCCGGCCTTCGGCGCCGGTCTGCAACGCGTGCAGGAGTACGGCGGCGCCCGGCCCGGAGACCGCACGATGATCGACGCGCTGGGTCCGGCGATCGCCGCGCTCGGGGAGACCGCGTCCGCGGATCTCGCGGCCGCGGCTCGTGCCGCCGCCGAAGGTGCCGCCCGCACCGCGACGATGATCCGCGCCGGCGCGGGGCGATCCAGCTACGTGCGCGAGGACGCCCTGCGCGGCGTCCCCGATCCGGGTGCGATGGCCGTCGCCGCGGTCCTCGCGGCGATCGCTGCGCGCTGACGCGGTCAGCGGAACGTCACGACGAGCGAAGCCGTCACTTGCGCGACCCGCAGACGCCAACCGCGAACGAATTCCGCATCTGGCGGGGCCGCGGTTGCACCGCGAGTGCTCATGTGGTTAGGGGTGCGCATGCTTGTCCGCCGCAACCTCCTCCGCGCCTTGATCCTCGGTTCTTCCATCGCCACCGTGACCGCCATGGTCGCGTGCGGCAGTGACGACGACGACACCACCCCGGGCACCGACGCGGGCAAGGACGGCTCCGTCATCGGCGACGGCGGCGCGAAGCTCGACGCGACCACGACCGACTCCGGCCTCGTCACCACCGACGCGTCCGCGGCCGCGGACGCGAGCGACGCGAGCGATGCCGGCCCCCTCGTGCTGCAGTTCGACCCGAGCGGCCTGGGCAGCCCAGACGCCATCTACTGGGACAACACCAAGCAGGTCCTGTACATCGCAGACGACCACAACAACCAGATCTGGACGTACACCGACGCGGCCGGCTTCGTGAAGTACGCCACCGTCCCGGACGATCCCTTCCTCACCGACGCGGGCAAGCAGAAGCTCAATGGCATCACCGAGCTGAACGACGGCACGCTGGTCGTCACCCGCTTCGGCTACGGCACCGACGGCGCGCTGTACACCGTGTCGCCCGACGGCGGCAGCTCGGCGCAGGTCCCGAACGTCCCCCCGACGGGCCGGCGCATCGAGGTGACCAACAACCCCGCCACCGGCATCGTCTACAGCGACGAGTTCACCGGCACGAGCGCCGTGGCCATCGGCGAGGTCGACACCGTCGACCACACGAACGGGACCACCCCGTTCGCCAAGGGCTTCGGCAAGACCGTCGGCCTGCTCGTGAACGGCACCTCGCTCCTCGTGTCCGACCAGACCAACAACGTGATCCTCGCCGTGCCGCTCGACCCGACCCAGATCGGCGCGAGCCTGACCACCCTGATCGACGGCGGTGCCTTCCCCGTCTACGCGACGGTCGACGGACCGGACCAGCTCTCCGCCGGCCCCAACGGCACCATCTACACCGACGAGTTCCTCTCCAACTACGACGGCGGCACGCCGCAGGTCCGCCAGATCAGCCCGGACGGCGGGGTGACCGTCCCCTTCCCCAACGTGCAGTTCACCTCGCTGTCGGACGTCGCCTACGACGCGACGAACAGCCGCCTGTTCGTCGCCGACACGAACGGCACCAACGTCCGCACCATCAAGATCCTCCCGGTCGTGCCCGTCACTCCGTGACCGGCAGAGCGCGACTCCCCGAGTAGACTGATCCCGACGTGATGAAGCGTGTGGCTCCCGTGCTGTTCCTGCTCGCCGCGTGCGGTGGGGACGGCCGGGACGCGAGCACCGCAGCGAGCGACGCCGGCGCCCCGGATGCGTCGGTGTCCACCTGCTCCGAGCCGGCCTATCCCGCCGGTCCGTACGGCACGCAGGTGGGCTCGGTGCTGGCCGATCGCTCCTGGACCGGCGTGACGGCCGCGGGGGTCGCCGGGCCGGTGAGCCTGCACGACAGCCTCTCCGGCTGCTCCGCCGACAAGCCGGTGCTCGTCGTCCGCGTCGACGCCGCGTGGTGCGGCACGTGCCAGTCGTACGCCGCGCACACGAAGACGCTCCTCGCGGCCGACGTCGGCGCGAGCGTACGCCTGCTGGACGTCGTCCTCTTCGATCAGGACAACGGACCGCCCACGGCCGCCGACGGCCCGCGCTGGCAAGCGATCGAGGACGTGCCCACCGCGGTCGCCGTCGATCCTTCGATCACCGTGCAGGACCTGATCCCCGCCTCGACGCAGCTACCGGTCATGCTGGTGGTCGACGCGCAGACCATGGTGCTGCGCGACGTGCTGGGAAACCCGACCGAGGACGCGCTCGAGCAATCGGTGCGCACCGCGCTGGCGACGGCGCAGGGGCAACCGGCTCCGGCCGCTCCCGCACCGCAGCTCGCCGATGGGCG
>JAMFST010000937.1 GCA_026225435.1 Labilithrix luteola | reverse complement strand
GCCAGACCAAGGAGACGTCGGGCACTGTGCCGACCTACCCAACCAACTGCTCCACCAGCGACGCCGCGCCTTGAGCGGCCGAGGATGACCAGCTCCACATGAGGTATCTGCCGCACACGGACTCCGAGATCCGCGACATGCTGCACGCGATCGGCGTCCCGGACATCGACGCGCTGTTCGCGCAGATCCCGCCGTCGGGGCGCCTCGGACGGCCGCTCGCGCTCGAGCCGCAGCTGGACGAGGCGTCGCTCATGCGGCACCTCGAGTCGCTGGCCGACAAGAACCCGGCGGCCAAGATGGTCTCCTTCCTCGGCGCCGGCATCTACGACCACCACGTGCCGCCGGCGGTCGACCAGCTGCTCCTGCGCAGCGAGTTCTACACGGCGTACACGCCGTACCAGGCGGAGGTCGCGCAGGGGACACTGCAGGCGATCTTCGAGTTCCAGACCATCGTGTCGGAGCTCTTCGGCATGCCGCTGGCGAACGCCTCGATGTACGACGGCGCCAGCGCCGCGGCCGAGGCGATCCTGATGGCCCGCCGCCTCACCAAGCGCACGCGCGTCCTGGTGAGCGAGGCGGTCCATCCGGAGTACCTCGAGACCATCCGCACCTACGTGCGCGGCCTCCCCGGCGGCACCGAGGCGATCGAGACCGTCCCCCACGACGCCACCGGCGGCATCGACGCGAACGCGCTGGCCAAGCAGCTCGGGGACGACACCGCCTGCGTGGTCGTCGGCTACCCCAACTTCTTCGGCACGCTGGGCGACCTGCGCAGCCTCGCCGACCTGGTGCACGCCAAGGGGGCGCTCCTCGTCACCACCACCGCCGAGCCGTACGCGCTGGCGCTGGCCGAGCCCCCGGGCGCGCAGGGGGCGGACATCGCCGTCGGCGAGGGGCAGCCGCTGGGGATCTCGCCGCAGTTCGGCGGCCCCGGGTGCGGCCTCTTCGCCTGCCGCGACACGCGCGAGTTCCTCCAGAACGTCCCCGGCCGCCTCTGCGGCGAGACGGTCGACAAGAACGGCGAGCGCGGGTACGTGCTCACGCTGTCGACCCGCGAGCAGCACATCCGCCGGGACCGCGCGACCAGCAACATCTGCACGAACCACGCGCTGTGCGCGCTGGCGATCACCATCCGCACCTGCCTCCTCGGTAAGCGCGGCTTCATCCAGGTCGCCGAGCAGTGCCTGGCGAAGGCCGAGCACGTGAAGAAGGCGCTCCTCAAGAGCGGCGCGTGGGAGCTCCCCTTCAGCGGCACCACCTTCAACGAGTTCGTCGTGCGCCCGAGGACCGGCAAGACGGCCGAGCGGGTCGCCAGGGCGCGCGAGCAGGGCATCCTCGCCGGCGTCGAGCTGCGCCGCTTCTATCCGACCGGCCCGCACGCCGACGACCTGCTCATCGCCGTCACCGAGCAGCACACCCGCGAAGACCTCGACCGTCTCGTGGCCGCGCTGACGGCCTGACGACCGCTACCTCTTGCTGACCGGTCCCGCCAGCGCGTCCGCGTCGCTGGCGACGACGGTGCGATCGCGGCCGGTGCGCTTGGCGGTGTAGAGCGCTGCGTCGGCGCGGACGAGGATCGCCTCTCCGTCGAAGTCGTTCGTCTGGTCGGCGCTGGCGAGGCCGCCGCTGTAGGTGACCACCTTGTTCTCGGGCGCGCTGCCGCCGGCGCCGAGCTCGATGGGCGCGCTCTTGAGCAGCTGGCGCAGGCGCTCGGCGACCGACATCGCGCTCTCGGCGGTGGTGCTCCGCAGGATGAGCGCGAACTCCTCGCCGCCGTAGCGGAAGGCCATGTCGTCCTCGCGCAGCACCTTGGGCATCGCGGCGGCGACGTGGCGGAGCACCTTGTCCCCCTCGGCGTGACCGAAGGTGTCGTTCACCGCCTTGAAGTGATCGAGGTCGATCATCAGCACGGTGAAGGGGCGCTGGTGGCGCTTGGCGTGGGCCATCTCCTCGCGCAACCGCTTGTCGAAGTGGCGCCGGTTGAACAGCCCGGTGAGCCCGTCGACGGTGGCGTGGCGCTCGGCGAACTCGAGCTTCGAGCGGAGCTGGCGCTCGCGCTGGGAGCGGGCGCAGATGGCCTTCACCTTGGCCACCAGCACCGGGCCGCTGAAGGGCTTGGCCAGGTGGTCGATGGCGCCCGCCTCGACGCCGAGCACGACCTGCTTGTCGTCGTTGGCGTGCGCGGTGAGCAACAGCACCGGCGTGCTCGCGGTCATCGGCAGGTCGTGCAGGCGGCGGCACACCTCGAAGCCGTCCAGGCCGGGCATCATGACGTCGAGCACCACCGCGTCGAACTCGTCGCCGCGCTCCTCGGCGATCTTCAGCGCCTCTTCCCCGGAGCGCGCCTCGAAGAGGGTGATCCCCCCTTTCGCCAGCCAGCGCGAAACCAGCATCCGCGTGGCGTCATCGTCGTCGACGACGAGCACGCACGTGGCGCGCGGCGGAGGCAGGGACGTGGTGGGTGGCTCCGGGCTCACGTTCGACCTTGTTTTATCACCTTTCCTCCTGCAGCACGCTTTCCGAGCTTAAGAGGCGGTCAGCGCCCGTTTCAGCCGGTCGACCAGGGCGAGCGCCTCGAGCGGCGTGAGGCGGTCGACGTCGATCTGCCGCAGGGTGTCGAGGGCGGTCTTCACCTGCGGCGAGAGCGCCGGAGCTGCGGCGGCGCCGAAGAGATCCAGCTGCGGCTTCTTCGCTCCACCTCGCGCGACCTGCGCCGGCACCTGCGCTGGCGAGGGGGTGCCGTCCGCGCTGGGGATGCCGCCGCCGCGCTCGAGGCTCTCGAGCAGCGTCCGCGCGCGGGCGATGACCGGCTCCGGCACGCCAGCGAGCCGCGCGCAGGCGACCCCGTAGCTTCGCGAGGCGGCCCCGCGCTGCAGCTTGTGGAGGAAGACGATCTCCCCCTCGTGCTCGCGCGCCGTCACGCTGTAGTTCTCGCAGCCGGGGTGGGTCGCTCCCAGCTCGGTGAGCTCGTGGTAGTGCGTGGCGAAGAGCGCGCGGCAGTGGGCCACGTCGTGGAGGTGCTCGGCGACCGCCCAGGCGATCGACAGCCCGTCGTACGTGCTGGTCCCGCGGCCGATCTCGTCCAGCACCACCAGCGAGCGCCGCGTCGCGCGCCGGAGCACGCCGGCGGTCTCCTTCATCTCCACCATGAAGGTGCTCTCGCCGGCCGAGAGGTTGTCGCTGGCACCGACGCGGGTCAGAACGCGGTCGACGACGCCGATGTGCGCCCGCCGCGCCGGCACGAAGGAGCCCATCTGCGCGAGGATCACCGCCAGCGCCACCTGCCGCATGAGGGTCGACTTGCCCGCCATGTTCGGGCCCGTGACCAGCCAGAGGCGCGCGTGCCCCTCCTCCGGCGACGGCGAGGCGTCGAGCTGCACGTCGTTGGGGACGAAGCGCCCGGCCGCCGCGAGCTTCTCCACCACCGGATGGCGCGCGTCCTCGAGCACCAGCGCGAGGCTGTCGTCGACCAGCGGGCGGGCGTAGTCTTCGCGGTGGGCCACCTCTGCCAGCGTCGCGGCCACGTCCCACTCCGCGAGGCGCGAGGCCAGCGCCCGCAGCCGCTCCCCGTGCGGAGCCAGCGAGCGAACCAGCTCGGCGAAGAGCTTCGACTCGCGCGAGGCGAGCAGCTCCTCGGCGTGCAGCAGGCGCGAGGCCAGCTCGTCGAGCTCGTCGCAGGTGAAGCGCTCGCCGGCGGCGACGGTCTGCTTGCGTCGCCACTCCGACGGCGCGCGCGTCGCGTGCGTCTTGGTGACCTCGAGGTACCAGCCGAACACCCGCGTGAAGCGCACCTTCACCGTGGGGATGCGTGACGACTCGCGCAGCCGCGCCTCGAGCTCCACGAGCAGGTTCTGCCCTTCGCGATTCAGCACGCGCGCCTCGTCGAGCGCGGCATCGTAACCGGCACGGATCACCTGCCCGTCGGACAGCTTGATCGGCGGATCGTCGCTGACCGCGCTCTGCAGCTTCTGCCAGACGTCGGCGCAGACATCGAGCCACGGCTCGTCGGTCGCGCCGGCTGCGCTCCCCCCTTGGTCGACGCGCAGCGCCTCGCGTGCGCCACGGTCCGGGCAGGCGCGCACCGCCGCCTCGAGATCCGGCAGCTCGGCCAGCGAGCTTCGCAGCGAGAGCAGCTCGCGCGGCCCCGCCTTGTCCGTCTCCAGCTTCACCGCCAGCCGCTCGAGATCGCCCACCTTCGACAGGCGCGCGCGCACCTCGCGGCGCAGCCCAGGCTGCGTCACGAACAGCTCCACGCCGTCGTGACGCCGGCGGATCTCCTCCACGTCGGTCCGCGGCGCGAGCAACCGCCGCTTGAGCAGCCGCCCGCCAGCCGCCGTCTCGGTGAGATCGATCTGCGCCAGCAGCGAGCCGCGCGTGTCGCCGCTCATCGTGCGCACCAGCTCGAGGTGCAGCTGGGTCGTCTCGTCGAGGATGAGCGTGTCGCCGAGCACGTAAGACACCAGCCGCGTCAACGGCAGGCGCGCCCCCGGCTGGCTGTCCTGCGCCGTCTGCACGCAGCGCGCAGCCGCTCGCCGCGCCACGTCCGAGGGGCACGACTTGAACGCCTCGCCCGGCCCGAGCAGCGCGGTCAGCACCAGATCGGCGTCGAGCGCCTTGCTCTCGTTCGCCGGTCGCACCGCGACGCGACCGCGCAGCGCCAGGAGCCGCTCGCCGATCTCCGCGCAGGCGGCGCTCACCAGCAGCTCGCGCGGATCGAGCCGCACCAGCTCCGCCACCGCGGCGCCGTCGTCGTCCGCCTCGCAGGCGGCCAGCTCCCCGGTCGACAGGTCGAGCCGGGCGACGCCCACCTTGCCGTCGTCTCCGCGCTCGACGGCGGCGAGGAACACGTTGTCACGCCCGGTCAGCCCGGCGTCGTCGTACAGAAGTCCGGAGCTGACGACGCGCACCACCTCGCGTGGCACGATCCCCTTCACCGTCTTCGGGTCGGCCATCTGCTCGCAGATCGCCACCTTGAAGCCGGCGTCGACCAGCTTCTGCAGGTACCCGCTGGCCGCGTGATGGGGCACGCCGGCCATGGGGATCTCGTCGTCCCCTGCCCCCTTGTTGCGCGCCGTCAGCGTGAGGTCGAGCACCCG
>JAMFST010000936.1 GCA_026225435.1 Labilithrix luteola | reverse complement strand
CGCCTTCCGAGCGTGAGAGGCCTTCGCGCGCATCATCGCTCCCGGCGTGGCGGAGAGGGCGAAAATCCGACCTGATGACGCGAGGCTCGCGCGGCGCGGGGACAAGGCTCTGTATCTTCGTCGGCTCGGCCGGTAAACCTGTGTCCCATGGCCGTGAACCCGATCGATCCGTACACCAACGCATCCGGAGGGTCCGCGGCCGCGCAGTTCGACGGAGCACCGCCGACGCCCGCCGCGCAGACGAAGGACCCGAACCTCGTCAGCATGTTCGTCCCCTCGGAGAACACGTCGCTCGACTACGGCAGTGGCGATCCGCCCGGCGTGCGCGTGGCGACGGACAACCACGTTCACTTCACGGCGCGCACGCCGTTGACGACGATCTCGCTCGGATCGCCGGGTGGCGACGGCATCGGCGTCCCCTCCCCTGGCCTGCAGATCTCGAGCGAGGGGGAGAAGCTCGAACACATCGTCCAGCGCGTCCGCGTCGTCTACGACGCCACCGAGGACGTCGTCATCGCCACCGGCCGCACGCACATGATCGCCGACGGCGGCGACTCGCTCGACGTGGCCAAGGGGGACCGCACCGTCAACGTCGACACGGGGAACCACACCACCAACGTCAAGCTGCTGACGAAGCTCGAGACCGACAACTACGAGGCGCACGCGCGCTACGACGTGCACCTCACGGGCGACCGGAAGATCCAGGTGAAGCAGGGGGACACGACCGCGACGTTCGAGGCGGGGAACGTGGAGCTGGAAGCGGCGGGGCACGTGAAGGTGCACCACGCGGGGACGACCATCCTGATCGACGCGAGCGGGGCGGTGACGATCACCGCGGAGCCGTCGATCGAGGTGAACTGCCAGGGGGCGAAGTTCAGCATGACCGGCGGGAAGGTGGCGGTGACGGCGCCGTCGGAGATCCAGCTTGGAGTGGGATCGAACGGGATCAAGATCAGCGACGCGGGGGTCGACATCACCGGGTCGAGCGTGAAGTCGACGGCGACGTCGGGGACGAACGAGATCACCGGTCTGCTGGTGAAGCTCAATTGATCCGGGCAGCGGGGGCGCGAGCGTGACACCGACGAAGAAGCCGTTTCTCGACCTGGAGAGCGATCTCTCCTGGTTCCACACCTGCTCGGAGCTGCGCGTGCTGCACATCGCGACCTCCGGTGCGGATCGCCCGCTCGTCGTCGCGCAGGTGGTCATGAGCGAGGCGCACGCGTTGAACCGGAGTCCGTTCTTCCTGCTGGAAGACGCGCACACGAAGCTCGACGACGGGTGGGAGGTCCGCGCGATGCGTCTGCGCGAGATCTACGACGCGCGACGGGAAGGGATGCCGGAGCTCGAGGCCTTGCCGCCGGCGACGGAGACGCGTCAAGCGCTCTCCACGTTCGGCGCGCAGCTGGCGACCGTGCTGGCGGCGCACGCGAAGGTGCCGGCGCTGGATGGCGCGACCCTGGTGCTCGCCCCGGCGATCCTCGAGGACGCCAAGGCGTTCGTCGACGACATCATCTCGCTGAGCCACGTGCCGGCGCTGGCGCGGGTGCAGTTCCTCGTGATCGAGCTGGGCGCGGCCTGTCGCGCGCCCCTCGAAGAGGCGTTCCCCGAGGCGTTCCTCGGCAACGAGTGCATCGTGGATCCCGCGGCTCGGCGAGAGGAGGCCAAGCGCAGGCTCGGCGCCGGTGCGGCGGCACCCATCGGAGCGAGCCCCCAGGTCGCGGCCGGCTTTGCCGGACCGAAGGACATCGTGGCGCCACCACGGTTCGGCAAGGCCCCGTGGGGTGCGGCGCCGTCTCCGGAGGCCATGGCCATCCTCGAGAAGGAGCTCGGCCCGCAGGCAGCGCTGGCCGGGCCGGCGGGCGCCGAGCTGCGCAAGCTGATCAAGGGGGCGGCGTTCGCCGGGCAAGAAGACCGGTGGGCCGACGCGGTGCACCTGCAAGGCCAGGCCATTGGTCTGTGCGAGAAGGCGCGCCTCACGGATCTCGCCTGCGTGCTCGAGACGTCACTCGGTGGCTATCTCCTGCAGGCCGGTCTGCGACCGCGGGCTCGGGCGACGTTCGAGGCTGCTGCGGCGAACGCCAAGGGCATCGGGCGCCCGGATCTGCAGGCGCAGGCGCTGCTCGGTCTGGCGGCGATCCTCGTCCTCGACAAGGAGTGGGAGCCGGCCATCGGCGCCTATCGCCGCGCGG
>JAMFST010000935.1 GCA_026225435.1 Labilithrix luteola | reverse complement strand
GATGGCCCAGGACTACTTCGTCTCCGGCGCCCTGCGCGGCATCGGCTACCAGATGCAGCCCCTCGAGGTCCCGACGGTCGAGGCGCTCCAGTACGGCAAGGAGTTCGGCAATCGCGGCCAGTGCAACCCGACCTACTTCACCGTCGGCAACCTGGTGAAGTTCCTCTGCACCCTGCGCGACAAGCACGGGATGAGCGCCAAGGACATCGTCCAGAACTACGTGTTCCTCACGGCCGGCGCGTGTGGTCCCTGCCGCTTCGGCATGTACACCACCGAGTACCGCAAGGCGCTCCGTGACGCCGGGTTCGACGGCTTCCGCGTGGTGCTCTTCCAGCAGTCGGGCGGGCTGTCGCAGGCGACCGGCGAGGAGTCCGGCCTCGAGCTGAACGCCACGTTCTTCTGGGCCATCGTCAAGGCGCTCTTCGCCGGCGACGTGGTCAACGCGCTCGGCTACCGCATCCGCCCCTACGAGGTCACCCTCGGGGACACCGACAAGGCGATCGAGGCGGCCAAGAAGGTCATCTACGACGCGCTCGAGAAGAAGGAGAACATCCTCCTGGCGCTCAACAAGATCCGCCCGCTCTTCGCCGCGGTGAAGGTCGATCGCACCATCGCCAAGCCGAAGGTCAGCATCATCGGCGAGTTCTGGGCGATGACCACCGAAGGCGACGGCAACTACCAGCTGCAGCGCTTCCTCGAGTCGGAGAGCGGCGAGTGCGACATCCAGCTCGTCACCGCCTGGCTCCTCTACAGCGTGTGGGAAGCGAAGAATGACACCAACGAGCGCGAGGACCTCCGCGGCGCGGACACCTCGTACTACGGGCTCGGCAAGCTGGCGGAAGATCCCTTCGGCGTCGCCAAGAAGCACCTCGGCGTGGCCGGCGCGGGCATGGCGATCCGCCTGCTCTTCCAGTCGTTCGCCCACGCGGCGGGCCTCTACGGCTACCACCTGCCGGACATGGACAAGATCGCGGCGATCAGCCACGAGTACTACAACAACGACCTTCGCGGCGGCGAAGGGCACATGGAAGTCGGCAAGCTGATCATGAACGTCGTGGACGCCAAGGCGCACATGACGCTCAGCGTGAAGCCCTTCGGCTGCATGCCGTCGGCCAGCGTGTCGGACGGTGTCCAGTCGGCCATCGTCGAGAAGTTCCCCGGCACCATCTTCTGCCCGGTGGAGACCTCCGGCGACGGTCGGGTCAACTTCTACTCGCGTGTCCAGATGTACATGTTCAAGGCGCGCCAGGCGGCGGCGGCCGAGTTCGAGCGCGCGCTCGAGGAGCACGGCGTCACCCGCGATCAGGTGAAGGCGTTCATCGCCAAGCACCCGCGCTTCGGGTCGAGCCTCCACCGCGCGCCGCACAGCTACGCGGGCGTGGCGGCGGATCTCGTCGCCGAGGTGGCTCCGTACATCACCAAGTCGCGCAGCGAGCGCGTTCTCGCGACCTTGCGCGGTCTCGGCAAGCGCGGCCAGCAGGCGGCGCAGGCCTCGCCGCACATGGTGGTGAAGCTGGTCCGCACCACCGTCGAATCGGCGCCCAGCCTCGCGGCCAAGCTCCGCGAGGACGTGGAGATGCTGAAGCAGGTTCGCCAGGTCGCCAAGGCGAAGAAGTCGACCGCCAAGGCGACGAAGAACGCGGCGAAGGACGGAAGCGTTCACGCCAGCGCGTGACGTGACCGAGGTGTCGTGAGGTAAGGGGAGCAGCTCGTGACGTCGTCCGAGCTGCTCTTCCTTTTGCGTGGAGTGAGGGAGATCGCCCGTGGTCGGGCCGACTCGGTGCGACGCTGAACGCGCCATCGACAACCCTGCGCTAACGCCCAAGTGGAGCGCTAGAACGTCCCCGACACCAGCGGCGTCGAGGTGAAGCGCGGCACGAGGAACGGCGTGGCGCCGAGGTCCGCGGATTGCGGGCGCTCGGCCGCGGGAGGCTCCTGCTGCACCGAGGTGGGCGACATCACGATCAGCCCGCTGATCAATCCGCCCAGACCGACCGCGCCGAGCGCCACGCCGGTCCACAGCAGCGCCGCCGGGGGCGAGGTGTGGCACGAGGTCGAGCCGGCGACGTCGCAGCCGGCGGTGCTGTTGTTGTCGGCGAGGCTGGCGATGCCATAGCCGGCGGAGAGGGCGCCGCCGATGCCGAGCACGATGGCGCCGCCGATGACCAGCGCCTTGCCGGTGCGGTGCTGCTTGGGAGTCGTGCGATTGACGTCCAGCACGAGCCGCTCGCCGGCGTGGCCACGGAGGTGAAGATCGCTCGAGGGCGCCATCTCGGGGCCGACGACGCGGTAGGTGGAGTCGAGGACCACCTCGCGGTCGCAGGGGGCGTCGCAGACCTTGGTCCAGGTGGCGGCGCCCGGGCCGGCGGTCTCCAGGGCGAGGCCGCTCGCGTCCTTCATGTGCAGCCGCACGGTGACCGGCGGCACGTCGTCGTCGGCGCGCGCCGCGCAGGGGCTGCCGAGGGAAAGCGCGAGCGTGGCTCCCGCAACAAGCGTCGTCACCGTCGCCACCCTGGACCCTCCAGCACGCATGGGCGCGAGCATGCCATGCCTGGTCCGAGGTAGGCTGCGTCTCGTGACCGCGCCGCAGAACCTCGACCTGACGCAGGTACCCCCCGCTGCTCTCCAGCTCTGTGCGCGGCTGCGCGAGAAGGGCAAGCGCGCCTGGATCGTCGGCGGCTGCGTGCGCGACGTGCTCCTCGGCCGCGAGGTGAACGACTGGGACGTGTGCACCGATGCGCTCCCCGCCGAGACGATGCGCATCTTCCCGCGCGCCATCCCCACGGGGATCGATCACGGCACCATCACGGTGATGGTCGGCGCGGTGCCGTACGAGGTGACCACCTTGCGCGGGGAGAGCGGCTACAGCGACGGGCGCCGGCCGGACGAGGTGTTCTTCACCGACGATCTCACCGCCGATCTCGCTCGACGCGACTTCACCGTGAATGCCATGGCGGTCG
>JAMFST010000104.1 GCA_026225435.1 Labilithrix luteola | reverse complement strand
GCGGAGAGGAGCACCGCCTCGTATGCCAGGAGTTGGTAGTCGTCGCGCGTCACGTCCCGGTGCGCTTCGATGGTCGGCGTCGGCGGCGCGCCCTGAAGGCGAGGACGCCGAGCGCGCCGGCCATCGCGCCCGCGTCGCTTCCATGCGTCCCCGCCGTGTCGCAGCTACAACCGTCCGAATCCGGTGCAGGCTCTTCGCCACCGGCGTCGACGGATGCGTCTGCCGAAGTCGGGCTGGCGGCGTCCGGCGTCGCCGGTGGCGTGACCGTCACCCCTCCGGCATCGTCGACCGTCGCGTCCGCGACCTCGACCGGGGTGGCGTCCGGGGTCTCGCCGGCGTCCGCATCGGCGCCGGCCTCCGCGTCGGCGCCGCCGTCCGTGAGGGGGGGCACCGACGGCGCGAAGGCGCCCATCGACACGTGGGTACCCCACGCAGTCTGCGCGAAGTCCGAAGCGGGCGCCCCGGTGCTCGTGCCGGTACCCGCGCACGGCGACGTCGGCGCGATGTGCAGATCGCCGCCGGTCGGGTTCGTGTACCCCGGATCGGCGTCGATGTTCCCGTTCATGCCGGCGAACCCGCTCTGCGCGATGTCCGAGAACTGCACGCTCGTCGTCGAGAAGGGGTGCACGGTCGAGATCTCGCTCGCGCCGAGATCGCCGAAGAGGATCGAATTGGTCATGGCGAGCGACGTCTCCGAGCTCCCTGCGAACGTGCCGGAGCTCGTCCCCTCCGCGTCGTTCCCGAAGAAGCTGCTGTTCATCATGGTCACGTGGTTTGCGGTACCGCCGGAATAGGCGAACAGGATCGAGCCGTCCGTGGTGGCCACGTTTCCGAGGAACACGCTATCGGTGACCGCGAGGCTGGCACTACCCTCGCTGCTGGCGACATAAAAGGCGCCACCTTGCGGCGCTCGATTTCCCGAGAAGAGCGTGCGCGTGAACGTCAGCGGCGTGTTTATGCCTTGTGCGCCGAAGAAAATGGCGCCGCCTCCGTTGGGCGAGCTGTTGTTCACGAACGACGTATCCGTCACCGTCATCGCGCCGTTCAACATGGTGATCGCGCCGCCGTCGTCGTTGCCGCACGTGTTCCCGGTGAACGTCGACCCCGAGATCGTGACGGTGCCAGTGTTCGCGTAGATGGCGCCGCTGCCGTCGGCTCCGGTGTTGTCGGTGAAGGTGCTGTTCGTGACGATCAGGTTCGCACCTCCGACGTAGATGGCGCCCTCACCGCTGTTGTGGTCGAAGGAGCACGCGCTCACCGTCGCCGTGCCTCCGTTCACGCTGATCGTCCCGTTGAAATCGAGGCCGGACGAATTCGAGGTGAACACACAGTCCGCGATCGTGCTCGACGCGTGGAGGCTCACCGCGCCGTTGTTCGATATGTTCTCGATCGTGAACCCTTGGAGCGTGATTCCGGCGCTGGCATAGATGAAGTATTCCTCGCCCGGCTGGATGAACGTCTTCGCCGCGCCGTTCACCGAGCGGATCGTGATCGACTTGCTGATATTGAGCTCCGAGTTGCCGGTGCCCGAGTACGTCCCATCATCGACGAGGATCGTGTCGCCGCTGGCAGCGGCCGACAGCGCGGCGGAGAGGGTGGCGTACGGGGTGGGAACGCTGAGGGTCGACGCCGCGTTCGCTGCCGGGGCGATCGCGACGACGAACAGCGTCGAGAGGGCGGCGAGCGCCTTCGATTTCATCTCCATCGTCTGATGAGAGAGTCGTCCCGGCGCCGGC
>JAMFST010000934.1 GCA_026225435.1 Labilithrix luteola | reverse complement strand
CGGTTGTTACTACTGAACTACTTTGGTTCGATTGGTTCAATCAGTCAAGGGCGACGGGCGACGATCACGCCCGCGTGATAAAGGTTGCGGGGAATGTCCGAGAAGCCCGCGCGCATCCTCGAAGCCGCCAGTCAGCTCTTTCAGCGATACGGCTTCCGCCGGACGTCGATGGATCTCGTCGCCGCGGAGGCCGGCGTCGCCAAGCCGACGATCTACAGCCACTTCGCCGACAAGGAGACGCTCTTCCGGGCGGTGGTCGAGAAGGTGTGCGAGGCGATCTACAGCGACGCCAAGGCTGCCAGCGAGACGGACGGCGCGCTCGAGGACCGGGTCGCCGCGATGCTCTCGGCGAAGCACACGCATTTCTGGGAGGTGATGCGCGCCTCCCCCCACGCCGAGGAGCTCGTACGCTCCACCGACGAGATCGGCGAGGCCATCGTCAAGCGGCTGGACCGCGCCTACGCCAAGCTCCTCGCCGACGTCCTCGCCGGGAGCGATCTCCACTTCGCTCGCTTCGACCTCGGCCCGGCCTCGTGCGCGCAGCTCCTCATCCGTGCGAGCTCGGGCGCGAGCCACGACGCCACCAGCGTCTCCATGCACCGGCGGCACGTGAAGGAGATCGCGACGGTCATTCTCGCGGCGCTCCGCTGACCCGGCGACACTTGACTCATTGAACCCTCACCGTCACAGTCGTTCACCGTGAAGGCGCCGCTACTGCCGCTTGTCGCGCACCGACCGCTCCACGCGTCGGTGATCCTCGTCTCGGCGTTGCTCGGCACCGCGCTCGCGCCGACGAGCGAAGCGCGCGCCGACGAGCCAGCGGTCGACGCCTCCATCGCGCCCGCGGCGCCACCGGCAGACAAGCCGCGCGCCTTCAGCATCGGCACGCAGCCGGCCTGGTACTTCCTCGGCGGTGTCACCACCGGCGGCACCGTCCTCGCGCACGATCGCGGCGGCTACGTCGGTGGCGAAGCCAGCATCGTGCGCCTCTCGCGCAACAGCCGCTTCCTCGGCTTCTACGGCGACGGCTACTACGACGTCGGCGCCGGGCGCACCTACGCGACCAGCGGGCTCGAGGGGGGCTACAAGCTCGTCGGCCTCGACGGCGGGCTCGCCTCGCGCTTCGGCGGCGACCGGCCCGAGTGGGGCGCGACGGGGCGCCTCTTCGTCAGCATCGGCGTCGTCTCGATCTACGGGCGCTATGCCTACTTCGCCGACGCGCTCGGTCGGTCGGACGAGCACGTGGTGCAGATCGGCGCGCTGGTGAAGCTACCCTTCGTCGTCTGGGGATTGCCATGATGAAGCTGTCGATCAATGGCCGCACCTTCGAGGTCGACGCGCCGCCGGAGACGCCGCTCCTCTGGATCCTCCGCGAGGAGGCCGGGCTCACCGGCACCAAGTTCGGCTGCGGCCGCGCCCTGTGCGGCGCGTGCACCGTCCACGTGGACGGCGAGCCGCGTCGCTCGTGCGTGCTCGCCGTCGGCGACGTGGTCGACAGGCAGGTCACCACCATCGAGGGGCTCGCG
>JAMFST010000933.1 GCA_026225435.1 Labilithrix luteola | reverse complement strand
GGTGCTCGAGGCGCTCGCCGCGATGAACGAAGGGCCGGCGCGCTGCGAGCGGGTCGGCGGGACGCTCGAGCAGCGCGGCGAGTCGTCGTGGGCGGCGGCGGCGTACGCGCGCGGACAGGCGTGGCACAAGGCGGCGCGTTGCCACGAGCGCGCCGGCGAGGCGGTGGCGGCGGCGGCGCTCTACGAGAAGCTGAACGACGTGCTCGGCGCTGCGCGGGTGCTCGAGACCGAGCTGCGTCGCGCGCCCGAGCAAGGCGCGGTGCGGCTGGCGCTGGGTGAGCTGCTCCTTCGCTACGGCAAGACCGAGGCGGCGGTGCGCACGCTGCAGCGGGTGGGCCCGGGGATGGAGCAGCGGACGCGCGCGCTCGCTCTCCTGGTACCGGCGCTCGAAGCGCTCGGTCTGCCGCAAGCCGCCGCCGACGCGAAGCAGGAGCTCGATCAGCGCGACGACGTCGCCTCGGCGGCCGGTGCCCCCATCTCCACGCGCACGGGCAACGCGCCTGCCTCACGCGCGGGCGGCACCGATCGCGCCGCGGCGAACCTCTCGGCGCGCCTCTTCGGTCGCTACGAGGCGATCCGCGAGATCGCCTCCACGCCGACCGCGCGCGTCGTCGAGTGCACCGATCCGGTGCGCGGCGAGCTGGTCGCGGTGAAGATCTTCGCCGCTGACGAGGCGCGCGGCGGAGGTCGCGACGCGCTCGCCCGCTTCGAGCGCGAGGTGCGCGTGCTGGCGGCGCTCGATCACCCGAACGTGGTCCCGCTGCGCGACTACGTGCCCGAGGGTCCGGCGCTGGTGCTGGCGTGGATGAGCGGCGGCACGCTCGAGGAGCGCCTCCTGCGCGAGCCGCTCTCCCCTGCCCGCGCGGTGGAGATCGCCGTCGCGCTGCTCTCGGCGCTCGGCGAGGCGCACCGGCTCGGGGTGCTCCACCGCGACATCAAGCCGTCGAACGTGCTCTTCGACGACGCCGGCGTGGCGCGCCTGGCCGACTTCGGTGTCGCTCACCTTGGCGATCTCTCGGTCACCGCCACCGCCGGCGTCATCGGCACGCTGGCGTACATGAGCCCGGAGCAGCGCGAGGGGCGACCGGCCACGGTGCAGAGCGATCTCTATGGCGTCGGCGCCATCCTCCTCGAGATGCTCACCGCCGAGCGGCTCTCGGTCGCCGAGCGCGCGCGCCTCTTGCCGAGCGCGAGCCACCGCGATCTCGACGCGCGCCACGACGGGGTCGTGCAGCAGCTGCTCGCGTCGGAGCCGTCCGCGCGGCCGCTCGACGCCTTCGCGGCGCGACGGGCGCTCACCTCGCTCGCGTGGCCGGACGTGATCGAGCCGGCGGCGCATCCCATCCGCGTCCGCGCGGTCAGCGAGCGCCCCGAGGCGCTGCGAGCGCTGACGCTGCCGGGCAGTCCGGGCTTCGCGCGCGATCAGTGGCTGGAACGCGCCGTGGAGCTGGTGCCGCTCTCCGAGGCGACGATGATGCGCGCGCGCGCCTTCGCCCGGGCCGGGCACCGTGCTCTCCAGGCAGTCCTGCGCGTCGACCGCGACGCCGAGACGATCTGGCTGGAGGCGATCGACGCTGCCGACGCCACGGGAGCCGGGGCAGCCGTGGTCACCGCCGAGCAGCGGGCGGCGGTCCACGAGGCGCTCGAGGCGCTCCACGGACAGGGGGCCGTGTACGGACCCATCGACAGCGGCGCGGTGGTGATCACCGCGGCGGGGGAGGCCAAGCTGCGCTTCGGCAAGCCGGTGGCGGGCATCGCGGCCGATGCGGTCCACGCCACCGCCGACGACGATCGGCTCGCTCTGGCGATGCTCCTCGGGGCTACGGAGCGGGCTTGACCGGCGGGTGCGCCGGGTTGGCGCCCGCGCCGCTCGTCACCGAGCCGCCGTCCGTCTTGGCGCCGGCCGCCGCGGCCCCCTTCTGCGCGGGCTGCGCCGGCGGCAGCGGATCGACGATGGCGTAACGCAGCTCGTGCGGCGCGCCGTCGCGGTCGTAGGCCACGCGCAGCTCGCTGGCGACCGAGAGCGAGTGGAACGCCTCGACCGCCTGCTCCGGCCGCTCGATGGCGAAGCCGTTCACGCGGGTGACGACGTCGCCCGGCCGCAGGTCGACCCCCTTCCACATGTCGCCGCGCAGCTCCTTGATGCGAAAGCCATGGAACTGGCCGTCGACCATGACCGGCTCGTCGGCGAGCACCACGTGCTGGAGGAACATGCCCGGACCGGCCTTGATCGCGTCGTCGACCTTCACGCGGGCGATGGTCCCGGCGGGGGTGCTCTCGGGCTCGTGCGGCTTCTTCGCCTCGTCGGCGTCACCGTCGGCCGGAGACGTCTTGGCGCTGACCGCGCCGGCGTTCTCGGACGCACCCCCGCCGCACGCGACGAGCAGCGGGGACGAGACCAGGGCGAAGGCCGTGAGAGCCGCGAGCGAGAACGGGCGAACGAGCCGCAGAGCGAGAAGACCCATGGCCCGGACGTTGCCCGAAGCTCCGAGAAAATGGCAACTTTTCCCCGGTGGTGACGTGCCGCCCCCGGCAAATCGTGCTCTCCTTCAGGCTCGATGCGCCGCCCGGATCCGTCCGCCGTTTCTTTCTCCCTGGGTGTGCTCGTGCTCGCCGCCGCGGGGCTCGCGCCGCTGTCGTCGTTCTCGGCCGGCTGCGCCAACGGCACCAGCGCGGTCTCCGCCGGGGTGGACTCGGGCAGCTCGCAACCGGGCGACGACGACGACAACATCAACCAGCCGCTCCCCGGCGACGACGACACGAACCCCACTGGCGATTCGGGAGTCTCCGCCGACGCGGGCGACGCGAGCACCGACGGAGCGGCCGCAGACGGCAGCGCGGACGCGGCCACCGGGGACTCCGGCCCGAGCCCGACCACCTGCGCCGGGCAGCTCGCCCTCGCGCAGTACACCTTCGACACCGGCGCGCAGGGCTGGACCCACGGCATCTCCGACGGGCAGACGGGCACCTGGCCCTACGATCCGTGGACGCTGGGCACGGCCGCAACCGGAACGCCGGCCTGCCCCTCGGGCTCCTGCTTCGGCGCCGAGCTCACCGAGAACTACGCGGAATGCCAGCGCGGCTACCTCGAGTCACCGGTCATCGATGTGAGCGCCTGCTCCGGCCAGGACCTGCAGCTGACTTTCCAGCACGAGTACGTGTTCTTCGACGACGGAGAGAACTTCGACGGCGGCGTGATCTTCGTCTCGGCAGATGGCGGCGCGAACTGGCACACCGTCGACACCGTCAACACGTTTCCCGGCACGATCAGCATCCGGACGCAGTTCGGGAGCTACACGTGCGAGGCGGGGATGTTCGACGTCGACGGCAAGGCTGGTTACACCGGCACCAGCGGGGGAAACGTCAGCGCCCAGCTGACCATCCCCGCGACGCTCGTGAGCAACCAGCTGCGCATCAAGTTCTCGATGGGCACGGGTGCGGACATCGGCTACCGCGACGCCGGAGCCTCGCGCGAGTACGAGCTGTCCGGCTGGCGCGTCGATAACGTCGCCCTCCAGGTGTCGCCCGACGCAGGCACGTCCGGGTAGCTAGCCGGCGTCGGCGGAGTACGCCGCGTACACTCGCTCGGCGACCTCGGCGACCGATCCCGATCCGTCGAGGACGACGATGCGGTCGTCCGGCAGGTGGCGCGGCAGCTCGGCATAGAAGGCGGCCAGCGCTCGCTGCGTCTCGTTCTGCTCGTAGAGCTGCGCCGCGTCTCCGCGGGTCTCCCGGCGCACGGCCGCCAGATCCGGCGACACCGACAGCACCAGGGTGAGGTCCGGCCGCTGCGCGTGCCGGTTCAACGCGCGGATCCACTCGATGGCGTCCGGCCCCCCCTTGCCGCTCATCACGCTCTGGTAGGCGAGGCTCGAGGCATCGTAGCGATCGGAGACGATGGTGCCGCCGGCGCTGACGAAGGGCTCGATCTCCGCCTCGCCGTGATCCATCCGGTCGGCGGCGAAGAGGAGCGCCATGGTGGTCCAGCCGGGAGCGCGCCCCGCCTGCAGCACCAGGCGGCCGGTGAGCACCTGGCGGATCATCGCTCCGACCGGGCCGTCGCTCGGCTCGCGGGTCGCCCGGGCGTGTCTCCCCTCGACGCGCAGGCGCTCGACGAGGATCGCCGTCTGGGTGGTGGTGCCAGCGCCGTCGATCCCCTCGATGACGACGAACTTTCCGCGAGTGCTCACGGCGCGGTTCTTCACCCGGCGGCGCCGGAGGCGCAAGTGCGGACGCGCGGGGACCGAGCCACCTCAGCGATAGATCGGCGCCCCCAGCGGAGCGTTGATCGTGCCGCCGTCGACGACGATCTCGGTCGCGGTCACGTTGATCGAGTCGTCGGAGGCGAGGT
>JAMFST010000932.1 GCA_026225435.1 Labilithrix luteola | reverse complement strand
GGCCGAGCGCGCCCGCCAGTACCGCTCACTCGATTCCGGTTTCTTGATCCTCGGCTACGAGCAGCTCCTGCGCGACTTCGCCCACCTCCAGCGGCTCGCCCCGGAGCTCGTCGTGCTCGACGAAGCGCAGCGGATCAAGAACTGGGCGACCAAGTCGGCGGCCTACGTGAAGGCGCTCACCCCGCGCTACCGCCTCGTGCTCACTGGCACCCCGATGGAGAACCGGCTCGAGGAGCTGGCGAGCCTCCTCGACTGGGTCGACGACAGGGCGCTCATGCCGAAGTGGCGGCTCGACGCGTGGCACACGACCGCGAGCGGGGACGGAGGACGCGGCATCGCCGGCGCGCGAAACCTCGACACGCTGCGCGCCCGCCTCGCGCCCTGCATGCTGCGCCGGGTGCGCCGGGAGGTCCTCGAGCAGCTCCCGTCGCGGACCGACACCCGCGTCCCCGTCACGATGACCGCGCAGCAGCGCGAGGAGCACGACGCGCTCATCCCCTCGATCTCCGCGCTCGCCGCCCGCGCCCGCGCCCGTCCGCTCACCCAGCCGGAGTTCCTCCGCCTGATGCAGCTCCTCACGACGCAGCGGATGATCTCGAACGGCCTCGGCCAGCTCCGCTTCGACGAGCTCTGGCCCACCTACCAGCACGCGCGCCCGGACGACGCGCTCATCGAGGGGCTCTTCTCCCCGAAGCTCGTCGAGCTGCGTCGCCTCCTCGAGGACCTCGTCCTCCGGCAAGAGCGCAAGGTGGTGATCTTCAGCCAGTGGCGGCGGATGCTGCGCCTCGCCGAGTGGAGCGTGCGCGACCTCCTCGAGGACCACGGGCTGCGCGCGGTGTTCTTCACCGGGGCGGAGTCGCAGCGCCTGCGGACGCGGTCGATCGTCGACTTCCACGACGAGGACGCGGTGCGGGTGATGTTCCTCAGCGACGCCGGCGGCGTGGGCTTGAACCTCCAGCGCGCGGCGAGCGCGTGCATCAACCTCGAGCTCCCGTGGAACCCCGCCGTCCTCGAGCAGCGCATCGGCCGCATCTACCGTCTCGGCCAGGAGCGACCCATCGACGTGTTCAACCTGGCGAGCGACGCGGGCATCGAGGCGCGCATCGCCGATCTCGTCAGCAGCAAGCAAGCGTTCTTCACCGGCCTGTTCGACGGCTCGAGCGACAGCGTGCAGTTCGCGCAGGCGTCCTCGTTCATGGCCGACGTGGAGAAGATCGTCGCGGTGAGCCCCGGTGCCGACGCGGAGGGACCGGTCGCGGGAGAGGTCGGGGTCGACGTGGAACGAGGCGCCGAGGAGGCCGAGGAGAGCGCCGAGCAGGGGGAGTCGGCCGCGCAACGGGACCGAGCCGACCAAGAGGTGGGCGGCACGGACGAGATCCCGACGGTAGCGGCGACCCCGCCGGAGGCGCCGAGCGAGCAGGCGGCGCAGCTCGTCGCCGGGGTCCACGTACGGCGGACGAGCGCCGGCGGCGTAGTGATCGAGGCGGCGCCCGAGGCGGCGGCGTCGTTGCTCGCCATGTTCGAAGCGATGACGCAGCTCCTGCGGAGCGCCAGCGCGGCGGTGTGATGCACGCGTTGCCTTTTCCCACCGCCACTCCCCTCATCCACCGATACTCGCGCGGAGCTCACGTGAACCTCGCCGCCTCGGCTCGCGCCGCCCTCCTCTTCCTCGCTCTCTGTCCGGCGCTTGCCGGCTGCTCACCGGCGCTCTCGCCGGCACCGCCGCACGCGCGGGTCGCGCCGCCGCCCGCCACCACTCCGGCCGCTGCGTGCTGGGTCGAGTTCGCCGTCGGCGACGCGCCCGGTTCCTTCGGCCTGAACGGCGCGAGCGACTTCGACGAGTGGCTCGTCACCTACTCGGGGCTGCTCGTTCGCCATCCGCGCGGTGACGTCCTCGTCGACACCGGGATGAGCGCAAACTTCGACGAGCTGGTGAAGACGGCGAACCTCTTTCCCCGGCTCTATCTGCACATCCTCGTCGATCCCGCGCGCGACGTGACCTCGGCGCCGGCCGCGCTCGCCCGCGCCGGCGAGAAGGTGTCGGACCTGCGGGCCATCATCCTCAGTCATGTCCACTCCGACCACGCCGGCGGCGCGACCGAGCTCCCCGGCGTACCGGTCTATCTCGCGACCCCCGATCTCGCGCTCGCCCGCGCGGAGAAGGACCAAGGGGGCTTCGACG
>JAMFST010000931.1 GCA_026225435.1 Labilithrix luteola | reverse complement strand
GGGTGGCGCATCGTCAGGCCGCGCACGTGGCACTCGTAGATCACCGAGCGGTGGAAGGGCGTGTTCAGTGGCTTGTCCCCGTCCCAGTCGAACTCGGACGCGGCGACGACCACGCCGAGCGGCGCGCCGGTGGCGTCCTTGTCGTTCATCACCAGGTCCCCCTTCTCCGCGCCCAGCTGGTAGGCGAAGAGCCCCTGCTCCCAGTCCTCCACGGAGACGTGCGCCTTGGCGTACGGGTCGACCAGGCGGACGCGATCGTTGAAGCGCAGCCCCTCCTCCGGCTTGTACGGCCCCTTCACGCGGTAGCCGTAGAATTGTCCAGGCTTCACCCCCGGCAGGTACACGTGCCAGACGAAGGCGGTGCGGTCGCGCAAGGGGACGCGCGTCTCGTGGCCGTCGGCGTCCACGAGGCACAGGTCCACAGCTTCGGCGTGCTCGGAGTACAGGGCGAAGTTCACCCCTTCGCCATCGGGCGTTGCGCCCAGCGGGTACGGATTTCCGGGATATCGGTCCATGGATCGGGTCGCCTTCTGCACGAGAGGTACCAGCGGTCCAGGCTGCGGCGGACGCTTGTATTTTCCGTGCGGACGAGAACGCTCTGCGGGCTTCGTCACGAATCTTGAAAGAGCAGGTACCCTCGACGGAGCTCCGTGGCGTTGTGCCGCGTCGCGCCAGCCCCCTCTTCCGCCCCCTCGAGCCCACCATGAAGCCCACCACCGAGCCCACCGTCCTCGAGCTCTTCGCGGCTTTCGCCGCCCAGCTCCCGCTGCTCACGCACGAAGATCTGAAGTTCACCGTCGACGCGATGCGAGGGAGCGCCAGCTTCCGCCGGATGCTCGAGCACGCGCGTGAACAGGCGGTCGCCATCGGCCTCTCGCCGGATCAGCTGGACCAGCCGGCGAACCCTCCGGCGGCCAAGCAAGTCGAGCCAACCTCCGGACAGCACTCGGTCTATTCGCTCCCCGCCGCCGGCTGAGCCACGGGCTCCTTTCTGCCACGTCGTGGCAGTATGGCCGAGGTCGCCTCAGGTCGGGGTCGGGGCCGCCGAGCCGCTCACTCGCGCAGACGGTCGCGCTGTTTGAACACGCGAAACAGCAGCCACAGCGACGGGCCGAGGAGGAGCGCGGCGAACGGCAGCGACGCCAGCAGGAAGCGCAGCGTGGTGTCCGGGGCGGCGGCCTGCGCCAGCGTCAGGCTCGGGTAGAGCACGTAGGGGTACTGGGCGAGCCCCCAGCCGCCGAGGAGCGCCGCGATCTGCACGACGGTGGCGATGCGTGCGAGATGCAAATGGCGGCGCAGGAGCGCGAACCCGGCGACCAGCGCGGCGACACCGCCGGTGAGCACCACGGGGAACGCCCGTACGGTGAAGAGCGCGCGGGCGAGTGACGGCGCCTCGTGGGCGAGCAGCGGGATGACGCAGACGGTGAGCGCGACGACGACCCCTCCGGTGCGCAGCGCGCGGTGGCGGAAATCCTCGGTGAGGCCGGTGTCGCCGCGGACCTGGGACTCCCAGGCGAGGAAGACGGCGGCGACGTAGGCGCACAGGGCGAGCGCGAGGAGGCCGGTGAAGAGCGCCATCGGCGAGAGCCAGGCGAGCGAGTCGGCGACGGGGGCGGTACCGGGCGGCGACGTCTCGATGCGACCGGCGGAGACCGAGCCGAGCGCCATGCCCATGAGGAGCGGCGTCACGGTGCTGGCCACGCCGAAGATCACACCCGTGTGGCGAGAGAAGCGGGAGACCTCCCCGGTACCTGCGGCAGCCCTGGGCGCGTGCGCGCGGAAGACGAAGGCCGCTCCTCTCAGGACGATGCCGACCAGCGCGAGGTGGAACGGGATGAAGAGCGCGGTGACGAGGAGCGCAAAGGCGCCCGGCAGCGCGGTGAAGAGCAGGACGATGACGAAGATGAGCCAGACGTGGTTCGCCTCCCAGACCGGCGCCATGGCCCGGGCGATGGCGGCCCGCTGCTCCTTCTTGCGCGGCCCGTGAGCGAACAGATCCCACACGCCGCCGCCGAAGTCGGCCCCGGCGAGCACTCCGTAGGCGCACACGGCCACCAGGATGACGAAGGCGGCGAGGTCAATGAGCGGCATCGGCCATCTCGTGTCCACGCGCCAGCGCGCGCAACAGGCCGATCAGCGATACCGCCAGCAGCACGTAGAGCAAGGCGAAGCCGAAGAACACGGCCGGCACACCCGGCGCCGTGGTCACCGCGTCCGCCACCTTGAGCAACCCCTGCACGGCCCACGGCTGCCGCCCCGCCTCGGTGACGAACCAGCCCGCTTCCAGCGCGACGAAGCCGAGCGGCGAGGCGAAGTAGACGAGCGAGACGAACCAGCGCGGCTCATTCACGACAGGGCCTGAGCCCAGGCCCGGCACGACAGGGCCTGAGCCCAGGCCCGGCACAACAGGGCCTGAGAGGCCCGGACGCTCGTTGCGCCACGCGCGGAAGCGGTCCATGGCGAAGAGCATCGCCACCAGCGCCAGCAGCGAGCCGCAGCCGACCATCAGGTCGAAGGCAAGGTGCACCAGCGGCACGTTGGGCCAGTTCTCCTTCGGCGTCGTCTCGAGGCCGTCGATCTCCGCGCCGAAGTCCCCCTTGGCGAGGAAGCTGAGCCCACCGGGGATGGAGACGGCGCCGTGGATGCTGCGCGTCGCGCTGTCGGCCCAGCCGCCGACCATGAGCGGCACGTGGCTCGCGCTCTCGTAGTGCGCTTCCATCGCGGCGAGCTTGATCGGCTCCTCGCTGGCGAGCTCGCGGGCGCTGGCATCTCCCGAGATCCCCTGGCACAGCGCGGCAAGGGCGCCGACGGTGAGCGCCAGGCGAAACCCGGCGCGCAGGTACTCGGGCGAGCGATGGCTGCCCGGCCCGTCCTGCGCGCGTGAGCGCAGCGCGTAGGCGTACACACCGGCCACCGCGAAGCCCACCGAGGCGTAGCAAGCGAGCGAGGAGTGCACGCTCATCGGCGCCCACATCGGGCTGGAGAAGGCGGTGAAGCTCGAGGTCGGCACGGCCGCTCCGTTGGCACCGACCACGAAGGCCGCCGGCTTCTGCATCCACGCGTTCGCCGCGACCACCAGGACGCCGGAGACCAGACCGCTCAGCGCCACCGGGATGCCGACCAGCAGGTGCTGCTTGGCCGTGAAGCGCTCCCACCCGTACAAATACAGCCCGACGAAGATCGCCTCGAGGAAGAAGGCGTACCCTTCGACGACGAAGGCCGGGCCGATGGCCGGGCCGGCCAGCCACATGAGCCTGGGCCACAGCAGGCCGAGCTCGAACGACAGCGCCGTGCCCGACACCGCACCGATGGCGAAGAGCAGCGCCGTCGCCTTCCCCCAGGTGCGCGCCAGCTCGCGGAAATGCTCGCCGTGCCCGAGGACGAAGCGCGCCTCGGCCAGCACCATGAGCAGTGGCATGCCGATGCCGAGCGCGGCGAACACCATGTGGAACGCCAGCGACAGCTCCATCTGCGCTCGCGCGAAGAGGATCGTCGTCTCGTGCATGCGCCGTTCGTAGAGCGCGCGACCGCCCAAGTCCAGGTTGGCGCGAGCTTGACGGGGCGTGGTAGACGCGCCTGATGCGCTCTTTGCTCTTCGTCTCGATCGCCGCGCTGTCGTCGCTCGCCTGTGCGGGCGGCAACAGCGAAGGGAAATGTCCCGCGACGCCCAGCGCGTCCACCACGACAGCGGTCACCGCCAGCGGCGGCGTCCTCGCCGACAACGACGTCGACGCGCGCCTCCGCCAGGTGCTCGGCGGCCCCCAGCGCAGCGAGGCCAACCGCGCCCGCGACGTCTACCGCCACCCGCGCGAGACCCTCGAGTTCTTCGGCGTGAAGTCGGACTCCAAGGTGGTCGAGCTCTCCCCCGGCGGCGGCTGGTACACCGAGATCCTCGGCCCGCTGCTCAAGGACCACGGGCAGCTCACCGTCACCAGCGGCAACGAGAACGGCCCTCCCAACAGCGAGGAGACCGAGGACGCCAAGAAGCTCCTCGGGAAGCTCCACGCCGACCCGGCCTCGTACGCCAACGTCAAGGTGGTGCATATGATCACGACTGAGCCGATCGTGCTCGGTCCGGACGGCTCGCAGGACGTCGTCCTGACCTTCCGCAACCTGCACAACTGGACAGATGGCAAGACGGACGGCGCCATCCTGGCGGCCGCCTTCCGCGTGCTCAAGTCCGGAGGAACACTGGGGATCGTCGATCACCGCGCCGCGCCAGGGGCCGACCCGGTCAAGAGCAGCGACAAGGGCTACCTGCCGGAAGCGTACGTGGTCGAGCTCGTGCAGAAGGCGGGGTTCAAGCTTGCCGACAAGAGCGAGATCAACTCGAATCCCAAGGACACCAAGGACTACCCGGAAGGCGTCTGGACGCTGCCCCCGAGCTACCGGCTCGGCGAAAAAGACCACGCCAAGTACCAAGCGATCGGCGAGAGCGACCGGATGACGCTCCGGTTCATCAAACCTTGAGCTTCATCACCCCCTGAAGAGCCTGCGCCGGGACGGACTCGCGCGGCCGTAGCCTCGGAGAAGAGTCGTGAGCGGTATCGGAGAGTTGAAGCAGGTTGGCGCGGCCGGGATCGGCACCACCGGCACGGGCATCGAGATCCGGGTGCACCTGCCCGGCGACGACATCACCCCCTTCGTCGAGGCGGGCCGCCAGATGTTCCGCGGCGACCCGGCCTGGATCGCGCCGCTCGACTTCGAGATCAAGGAGCGCCTCGACCCGGCGAAGAACCCGTTCTTCCTCCGGGCCGAGGTCATCCTCTTCACCGCCTGGCGCGGCGGTCGGGTCGTCGGGCGGTGCTCGGCGCAGATCGACCGCGAGCACCTGAAGCTGTGGAGGGACGACACCGGCTTCTTCGGCTTCTTCGACACCATCGACGACGACGAGGTGGGGCGCGCCCTCGTCGACGCGGCGGCCGGTTGGCTCAAGACGCGCGGCATGAAGCGCATGCTCGGCCCCATGTCGCTCTACGTGAACGAGGAGGTCGGCGTCCTCGTCGAGG
>JAMFST010000930.1 GCA_026225435.1 Labilithrix luteola | reverse complement strand
TCTTCGTCCTCGACGAGGTCGTCGAGCCGCTGCGCAAGACGTCTGGCTCGACGCCGACGACGCGCGGTCGCGAGACGACGCGCAGGAGGGTTTCCACGTGGTGCTCCGCGTCTCCGACACCGGCTGCGGCATGAGCGCGGAGGTGATGAGATTCAGCAGCTCCCTTCCCTGTTGCCCGGCGGCGAGCGGTGGAGGACGATGTGCTTGGCCCGAAAACGGCGGACCGGTTCTGGTGAGCCCCGGTCAGCTCCTCGACTGAGCGAGGGGTACTTCAGCCTCCACCGTGGATGAGCTGCCTTGGCCCGATGGACACGTATGTCCGCGGGAGGCTCTCATGCTGATCAATCACCTCGACCTGCAGGTCCGCGACGTTCACGCCGTGGCGTCGTTCTTCGAAGCTCACTTCGGGCTGCGCTGGCAATCGAGCCGCTCGTCGCCAGCCATCGCCATCCTCGCCGACGACGACGGCTTCGTCCTCGTGCTGCAACGCAAGAAAGTGCTCGACCA
This sequence comes from Labilithrix luteola, assembly GCA_026225435.1. Lineage (GTDB taxonomy): Bacteria > Myxococcota_A > Polyangia > Polyangiales > Polyangiaceae > JAMFST01. The sequence goes on along the minus strand of JAMFST010000930.1, from coordinate 2,675 downwards.
GACCTATCCGGACGGGTTTCACCTCGGCTTTCTCCTCGAGGACGTGGCGAGCGTGGAGGCGAAGCATCGTGAGCTCGTCGCCGCCGGCGCCCCGGTGAGCGGCCTGCAGCGCAACGGGCGAGGGACCCAGCTCTATTGCCGGATCGACGAGGGGATCGTGGTCGAGGTCAGCTGCCGCTCGGTTCGATGACCGGCGCAGGGATGCGGTCCGGCATCGTGCGGGCGAAGAGCACGATGAAGAGGCAGAGCGCCGCCGGCACGAACATCGTGTGCTGGAGGCCGAGACGACGGTCGGTCGCGCCGATGATGGCGGGGCCGGCGAGGTAGCCGGCGTACCCGAAGGTGACGACCGTCGCCAGGACGCGCCCTCCCCCCATGTGGCCGGCGGCGCCGTACACTTGGGGGGAGAGGATGCCGACTCCGGCGCCAACGGCGCACCAGGCGAGGAGCAGCGGGACCAGACCGTGGGTGGTGGCGACGGCGAGGAACCCGAGCGTCGAGAGGATGCCGGCCGCCCGCATGACCAGGCGGCGGCCGAATCGGTCGACGAGGCGATCGGCGCAGAAGCGGACGGTGACCATGCAGCCGCTGACGGCGACCAGGCCGAGCGAGCCGACCGACGCGTCCACGTGGGCGACCTCGGTGACGTGCAGTGAGGACCAGCTGGAGGCGGTCCCCTCCGCGAGACCGGAGGCGAGGCCGATGGCGCCGAGGACGTAGGCGGCGCGAGGGACCCGAGGAGCGCGCGCGCCTCGACGGGCGTCCACCCCCGGCGAAGGGCGAGGAAGCGCGACGCCGCGCGGAGCGAAGACGAGCTGCCCACCCCAGCCGAGAGCGCCGATGGCGGCGACGACGAAGAGCACCGGCGCGAGGATCCCGGTGCCGCGGAGCTGGAAGAGCGCGGCCACCGTGATGCAGAGCCCCGCGCCCGAGAGGTGACCGACCGACCAGAGCGCGTGGAAGAAGCTGAGGATGGATCCGCCGCCGCTCTCGAGGCGCGCGCGTTCGAGCTGCACGGCGAGCGCGTTCATCGAGACGTCCATCGCCCCGCCGCCCATGCCGAGGAGGATCACGGCGACGAGCGCGAGGAGGAACGTGGGGGCGACGGCGAGCGCAGCAGCACCGAGCGCCATGAGCGGCAACCCGACGAGGACGACGATGCGCGGCGCGAAGGCGTCGGCGACGCGTCCGCCGATCTGCATGGCGACGATGGCGGCGAGCCCGCCGACGAAGAGCAGGACGCTGACGTCGCCGTCGGACAGATCCAGCCGCAGCCGCAGCGCCGGGAGGATCCCTCCGTAGCCGCCGATGACGACGCCGTTGAGGACGAACATCGCTGCGATGGCGGCCACCGCGACGCGCGAGGTGTCGAGCCGCGCGCTCGTCGGGTTCGTCGGCTCCATCGTCAGCGCCCCTCTTACTGCAGTGGCGTCGGTTCGCGTAGCGCCTGGCGGCGGAAAGCCCCCGGCGTCGAGCCGGCGACGCGGCGGAAGGCGCGCGCGAAGGAGATGGGCGACTCGTAGCCGACGCGGCCGGCGATCTCGGCGATGGCGACGTCCTGGCGAAGGAGCGAGCGGGCGGCGGCGATCCGCTGGCGCGTGAGGTACTCGAGCGGCGGGATCCCCGCCTTGCTGCGGAACTTCGCCGCGAAGGAGGCGCGCGACATCCCCGAGCGCGTCGCCAGCGTCTCGAGCGTCCACGGGTGCGCGAGATCCTCCTGCATGTCGCGCAGCGCGCGCCGCAGCTGCGGATCGGCGATGGCCGCCAGGAGGCCGCGCTTGGGAACGTCCGCCTGCTGCACGTGGAAGCGGACGGCGGAGATGAAGAGCGCCTCGGCCAGGCGACGCACGATGGGGAGCGAGCCGAGCTCCTCGGCGATCTCGCTGCGCAGCAGCTCCGCCAGCGCGTGGAGCGAGTGGCTGCGGTTCGCCTCGAGCCGCAGGTGGATGAAGGGGGGCAGCGCCTCGACGAGCATCCCCGCGTCGTCCCCGGCGAGCTGCAGCGCCACGCTCACCAGCGTGGTCCCCGCACCGCCGCCGCCGTAGCGGATGAGGAACGATTCGCGCAGCGTCTCGAGCTTCAGGCAGTCCACGCAGCGCGACGTGGGGCGATCAGACACGCTGTACGGAGCGCCGTCGAGCACGAGGAAGAGATCCCCCGCCTGCAGCTCGAGAGGCTCTGCGAGCGCCGGGGTGCGCAGCCAGCAGCCGCCGCGGACGACGAGCACGAACTTGATCTGCCCGTGATGCGCGACCCGGTGCCCCCACGGAGCGCTCGCTTCGAAGCGCGTGTAGATCGCGTTCTCGAGCCGCAGGGCGCCGATGAGCTGGCTGAGTGAATCCACTATCCACCTCGCTTCAAGACGATTGGTTTATTTCTTCGGACCTTCAGTCATAGCACGTCTAATCACCGAGACGTACGGTGCAGTCCTCAACGAAAGGGCTCCCATGCATCTCCGTTCTCTCGCACCTCTCCTGCTCCTCGCCGCGGCCTCCGCGTGCGGCTCCACCAGCTCGCCGCCGCCGGGCGCCAGCAGCGTCACCCCCACCGCCGCGACCGTCCCGGCCACCATCGCGGCCCCGTCAGCCTCCTCGGCCATGAAGCCGGTCGCGCAGGCCGGCTTCTACCGGTCACGCGTCGGCGCGGTGGACGTCACCGTGATCTCCGACGGCACC
>JAMFST010000929.1 GCA_026225435.1 Labilithrix luteola | reverse complement strand
TCCTATCGCTCGACCGTGGAGCTCTTCGATCTCGAGCGCGCGAAGAACCGCCTCGATCTGGTGACCCTGCAGGACGACAAGACCATCCGCGTCACCTTCGAGGTGAAGGCCTGCGACGAGAAGCCCCCCTTCAACGTGTGTCTCCGCTTCAGCGAACCGCTGCGCGGCAACCAGGTCCTGTACGGCTTCGGAAGCGAGGACGAAGCCGCCACTCGCTACACCTGGTTCCGCGATCTGCGCGCTCGGACCCGCGCGGAGGGGGAGGCACTCGCGCCGACGGGGCGCTGAATCGTCGCCGCTCCGAAGGCCGTTCATTCGCCGTCTCATTTGTACGGCGCCGCGGGGCACGTTCCTCTCCCAGCGTAACCTTCTCCTCTCGCCGCTGTATTGACGTACACGGTCGCATCTATTCGACGCTGCCGTAGGTGTTTGCGTTCTTTTCGGCGTGACGTCGCACCTCCGCGGTGACACTCCGCTGTTCGACGCAACGGCGTCAATGCCTTGGCAACGACGCGGCTCCGGGCTGCGCACTCACGCACGAGAAGGATCGAACGCCATGAAGACCGCACTCCAGTTTGCCGCGTTGACGAAGTCGCTGTTCATCACCGCCGCCATCGGCGCCGTCAGCGTCGGCTGCAGCTCGGCGTCGTCGGATTCGACCGAGGGCTCCTCGGCGCTCGCTTCGCCGGACCTCGCTGCCGCGCAGGAGTCCTGGCGCGAGGCGATCTCGGCCGCCCCGTCCGCGGCGGAAGGCTGCTTCGAGGCCACCTTCCCGTCGACGGTCTGGGTTGCGGCGGATTGCGTCACCGCCCCGAAGAACTTCAGCAAGCCGCCGACCATCGCCGCGGACGGTATCAACGCTGCGACCGTCGGCAACGGCAACGACTACGCTGCCGAGAGCAAGACCAAGATCTCCGCCACGGTCGGCACCTTCCCGGCGGTCACCGTCAAGACCGAGACCGACGACGGCAGCAACATCTACTCGATCCAGCTCAACTCGAACTTCATGAGCGGCACCAAGGCCTGCAACGGCGTCGCGAAGTGCCAGTCGTGGTCGCAGTTCGTCTACTCGTCCAGCGAGACGTCGGCCTTCATCCAGGACTGGCTGATCGGCATCGGCACCTGCCCGAGCAGCGCGTGGAACGACGACGGCCAGGGTGACTGCTACAAGAACAGCGCCGCGGTCACCGTCCCCAAGCTCGCCATCGCCGACCTGTCGACGATGAAGATGTCCGGCACGGCGACCAGCAGCAAGGACTCGCTCGTGTTCACCGCCGAGGGCAAGGCGTACAGCACCAGCCAGGCGGACAGCGTCACCAACCTGTCGACCGCGTGGACCTCGTCCGAGTTCAACATCATCGGCGACGGCGGCGGCTCGGCGGCCACCTTCGGCAAGGGCACCTCGATCGAGGTCAAGGTCGCGCTGACCAACGGCTCGACCACCGCTCCGACCTGCGAGAGCAACGGCGGCACGACGGGCGAGACGAACAACCTCACCGCCGGCACCTGCAAGGCCACCAGCGGCACCTCGCCGTACATCGAGTTCACCGAGAAGAACTGAGCCGGCCGTCGCCCACGCGCGACTGACCGACCCAGGCTGACCGCAGCGGGACCGTCCTCTTCGAGGCGGTCCCGTTTGCGTTCCATCGCTCCCCAGCGGCTCGCCCGTCCACCTGCGACGAGCCGCCCGGAGCTTCAGCTCTTCTTGTTCACCGACGCGTCGGTGATCGCGGCGATCGAGTCGCCCAGCGTCTTGTTGAACTGCTCGTCGGTCTGGCCGTCGGTCAGCCCTTCGAGGAGCGCGCGAGAGAAGCTGGCGATCATGTTCGGCTCGCGCGCGAGGCGCTCACAGGCCTCCTTGCGGTCGTAGCCGCCGGAGAGCGCCAGCAGACGCAGCACGCGCGGATCCGCGGCGAGGTCCGCGTACAGCCCCGGCTTCGTCGGGATGGTCATCTTGATCATGATGGGCGGCGCGCTCGCCGGCATCGCGTCGAGGTGCTTCTTGATCGCGTCGTGCAGCAGCTGCTCGGCCTCCGCCTTGTGCGGGCTGCCGATGCTCACCTCGGGCTCGAGGATCGCCACGAGCCCCGCGTCGGAGACCTGCTTGGCGATGGCGAACTGCTGATCGACGACCGCGGTGACGCCGGCCGGGTTCGCGTCCTTGATGACCGCGCGCTCCTTCGTCCCGAAGACGCCCAGCTTGGCCGCGCGGGCGAGCAGCGTGTCGAGGCCGGGCATCGGCTTCATCAGCTGCACGCCGTCCTTCTCGTCCTCGAGCCCCTTGTCGATCTTGAGGAAGGGGACGACGCCCTTCTTGTCCCAGAGGTACGTGGGGGTGGGGACGCCTTCCATCGGGCGGTCCATCGTCTGCTCGAAGAGGATGGCGGCCAGCACGCGCGTGTCGAACGCCGGGCTCGTGATGATGCGGGTGCGCATCTTGTGCACGAGGTCGAACATCTCCTCGTCCGTCGAGTACCGCGTCTTGGGAATGCCGTACTCGGCGAGCGCCTTGGGGGTGCTGCCGCCGCTCTGGTCGAGCGCGGCGAAGAAGCCGCGGCCCGTACGGACTTGGCTGGCCTGCTTGTCGTTCATGGGTAGGTCTCCGGCGCGCCAGTCTAGCCGGGGGTGACCGCCGGCGCGCTAGCGGCGTGTTCGGTCGGATCGAGATCGCGCACCTTGCGCGGATCTTGCTCGAAGCGAGCCACCACGCGCCCGAAGGCCTCGTCGAGCACCGGCGCCCTCCTTGCGCGCCGCCAGGGGGGAGGGTGACGGTGCGCGTCACCTTGGCCGCCTTGGCGTCCTGCTTCGCGTCATGGCCGGCGTGCACGTCGTCCTTCGAGGCTTGACGAAGTGTAACAACTCCGTTACGCATCATCCCCGTGAACGCCGCCGCCAGCGCTCTGTCCGATCCGACGCGGCGGGACATCCTGCTCATGCTGCGCGATGCGCCGCGCAGCGCCGGCGTTCATCGCCCAGCTGCGGCGCGACCGCGCCAGCGAGTGGGAGCGTCGCTTCATGGCGCTCGATACCGAAGTACACCGCGTGAAACGTGATTCGAAGAAGCGCGCGGCCATGACGCGCGTGGTGGACCAACCGCAACATCGAGAGACGAAGGAGAAGACGGGATGAAGAAGCCGACGGGACGACTCGAGGGGGATGATCTGGTGCTGACGCGCAGGTTCGAGGCGCCGATCGAGGACGTGTGGAAGAGCCTCACCGACAGCGAGAGCACCGCGCGCTGGTACGGCTCGTGGACCGGCACGCCGGGCACGGGGAATACCATCAAGATCCAGATGGTCCTCGAAGACGGTCGCCCCGAGTCGGTGGCCCGCATCGAGGCCTGCGAGCCGCCGCGCCGCCTGCACCTGTCGACCGCCGGCAAGTACGGCGTGAACGTCGAGATCACCCTCGCGCAGACCGGCGGCGTGACGGAGCTGCGCTTCGTCCACCACGTCACCGACCGCAAGCTGGCGCGCGACTTCGGCCCGGGCTGGGAGTACTACCTCGACAACCTGGTCGCCGCGCGCGCCGGTGAGAAGCTGCCCTCTTTCGACGAGTATTATCCGTCGATGAAGGAGCATTACACCGCCGACGCGTAGTCCGCGCCCGTGGGATACTCCGGTTGCCCATGATCGACCGCGCGCGCCGACGTCGCCAGTTCGATGACCAGGCGCGCGTGCCGAAGATCGTCGCGGTGGGGCGCGGCCTCTCGCCCTACGAGGACGCGTACCACTGGGTGCTCACGCGCCCGTGGCCGCTCTTCTTCGCGACCATCGCGCTCGCCTTCATCCTGGTCAACGCGCTCTTTGCCAGCGTCTACGCGCTACAGCCGGGCGGCGTCCGCAACGCGGACGGCTTCGTCGATCTGTACTTCTTCAGCGTGCAGACGCTCGCGACCATCGGCTATGGCGTCATGTATCCGGCGACGCGCCTGGCCAACGTCGTCGTGTCGGTCGAGGCCTTCGTGGGGCTCCTCTTCGCCGCCCTGGTGACGGGCCTCACCTTCGCCCGCTTCGCTCGCCCCTCCGGCCGCATCCTCTTCTCCGAGAAGGCGGTCATCCACCCGCGCGACGGCGTGCCCCACCTGATGTTCCGCATGGCGAACTACCGCCACAACCACGTCGCCGAGGTCACGCTGCACGTGATGCTCCTCGTCACCGAGACGACGAGCGAGGGGGACGTCGTGCGCCTGCCGCACCAGCTCTCGCTCGTGCGCAGCTTCAACGCCATGTTCTCCCACAGCTGGATGGCGATGCACCGCATCGACGAGACCAGCCCGCTCTTCGGCGAGGGGGCGTTCGAGCGGCTGCAGCGAGGCGGCGGCTTCGAGCTCTACGTCACGCTGACCGGTCTCGATCCGACGCTGGCGCAGACCATCAGCGCCCGCACGCGATACACCCTCGACGATATCGTGCATAATGCACGCTTCGTCGACATGCTGCGGGTGGCGCCGGACGGCACCCGCGTCGTCG
>JAMFST010000928.1 GCA_026225435.1 Labilithrix luteola | reverse complement strand
GCCGGCGTGATGCTCGCCTCGCTCGTCTCGTCGCCCATGCTCGGCCACATCTGCGCCGAGCTCGGGGTGCACTACGAGGAGACGCTCACCGGCTTCAAGTGGATCGCCAACCGCGCCATGCACCTCGAGACGACCGAGGGTTACCAGTTCGTCTTCGGCTACGAGGAGGCGCTCGGCTACACGGTCGGCGACGTCGTGCGCGACAAGGACGGCATCAGCGCCGCGCGCCTCGTCGCCGAGATGGCCGCCTTTCTCAAGGGGCGCGGCTCGTCGCTCGGCGCCGAGCTCGAACGCGTCTACCGCCGCTTCGGCCTCTACGTGAGCGAGCAGGTGAGCCTCACGCGCAAGGGGATCGAGGGGGCCAAGGAGATCGCCGCGATCATGACGAAGCTGCGAGCCGAAGCTCCGAAGGTCATCGGCGCGCACCAGGTGGTCGCCACGCGCGACCTCGAGACCAGCGTGCGCACGGCGAAGGACGGGAGCACCACTCCCATCGCGCTGCCGAAGAGCAACGTGCTGATCTTCGAGCTCAAAGGGGGCCACCGCATCATCGCCCGCCCGAGCGGCACCGAGCCGAAGGCGAAGCTGTACTACGACGTGAAGGAGGCGATCCGCGAGGGCGAGTCGGTCCCCGCTGCGGAGGCGCGCGCCAAGCAGAACATCGACGCGCTGAAGGCGGCGATGGACAAGCTGATCGGCTGAAGAGCGGTCAGCGATTCAGGTCGGGCGTGACGACGCAGTTCTTCCGGCCGCTCATCACGCAGTCCTGGATGCCGGTCTGCTCGCGCAGGCCCATGATCATCCAGGCGCCGCCGCCGAGCAGAATGGCGATGAAGATCGCGATCATCCACGGCGGCATGCCGGTGCGCGGCGGCGGCTGGCGCGGGCGTGGGCCGGGAGGCGGAGGCGGAGGCGTGTGTTGCGGCGCCGGTGACATGTCGGCAGCCTAACCGAGTCCCACGACCTCGTCCTTGGGGCGTGACGACGGAAGAGCCTGCGCTACGCTCAGCGAGTCGCATGCTGGCTCCGCGCGCGAACGACCGACGACTCTGGCGGCTCCGGCTCGCGGAGCTGACCTCGTTCACCGACAGCGTCCCCTTCGACGCCGCATCGCTCGCCGACGCCGCGGCCGATCTGCTCGCGCGGTTCACCGGTGCAGGGGCGACGGTCTACCGGCCGGTGCGGCAGGAGACCGGCTTCGGCATCCGCTTCTGGGGGAGGCGCGGGCTCGACGAGGCCTTCGTCACCGACTTTCGCGCGCTGCTGGCCGCGCCGCCGGCCGAGAACGGTCTCTTCCTCTTCGACCCCACGCGCCCCGATCCGGCCGAGCGCAACGTGCTCCGCGTCATCGAGCCGACCGAGAACGCGGCGGGCGCGTCGTCGACCTCCCAGGTGTTCGGCAAGCACGGGATGGGCGCGACGACGCAGACGCGCATGCTCGTGTGCAACGGGCCGGTGCTGCTCTCGTGGATCGGCATCTTCCGTGAGCGCGTACGCCCGCGCGAGAACGGCGGCTGCCGGACTGCACGGGAGGCGAAGCGCGACGCGTCGCTGGTCGAGTCGCTTGGTCGCGCGTTGCGCCGGCCGCTGCGCCTGCTGCACGGCTTGCCGGCAGACGGGCAGGGGCTCTTCGAGGCGCTCCTCGAGACGCTCGCCGGCGACGCCTACCTCGTGACCCGTAGCGGCCGGGTGGAGACGGCCAACACCCGCGGAGCCGCTCACCTGGCGAGCGGGCTGCGGGCGGAGAAGGCCGAGCTCCAGCGCGCGATCGCGGAGCACCTGGCCGGGCAAGAGCCGGCCGCCTTCGAGGTGCACCCGCTGCGCATCGGCCATGAATTGTACATCCTGCACCGCCGCGCCAGGGCCGCGCCGGCGGGGATCGCGCAGCGGCTCGACGAGGCGCGCATCCGCTGGCGGCTCAGCGCGCAGCAGGTGGCGGTGCTCCGCGAGCTGGGCGAAGGCGCCGCCAACAAGGTCATCGCCGAGCGCCTCTCGATCAGCGTGCGCACGGTGGAAAAGCACGTGAACGACATCGCGGCGAAGGCGGGGGTCGACTCGCGGCTACGGCTCGTCGCCGAGCTGTGGAGGCCGCGGGACGGGTAGCTCGGTTCGGGTCAGCTCAGCTCGCGCGCGCGAGATGCGCCTCGATCGCCGCTGCGGTCGCGGCGAAGTCCTCCAGCAACAGCGCGTGCCCCACGCCCGGCACGATCTGCAAGGTGACGTCCGGTGCGAGCTCCTTCACCTCCTGGCTCGCCGTGAACGGCAGGGCGGCGTCGAGCTCCCCCGTGCGCGCGAGGATCGGCGCGCGGATCGCGGTCAGCTCGAGCACGGGCGACAGAGCGAAGGCCTCGAGCTCGTTGGCCATGTCCTCGGCAGACGCCGCCGTCGCCCAGCTCTTCACGTGCTCCACCCAGGCCACGTTGCTCTGCGCTCCGGCCGACAGCATCAGCCCGGGCAGCGCCGGCGCCAGGTCCACGCCCGCGCGCAGGAGACGCGCGTACTCGTGGTACGCCGGTCGCTGCTCCGGCGTGAAACCACGGAAGCCGGCCAGGAGCGAGAGCGAGCGGACGTCGAGGTTCCCGCGCGCCGCCAGCGCCAGCGCGCGATAGGCGCCGCCCGAGAAGCCGACGAGGTGCACCCGCTGCGCGCCGCGCGCCCTCAGCGTCTCCTCGACCAGACGGTGCGACTCGTCCAGATCATAGGGCAGGAGCTGCGCGCTGCGGCCGTAGCCGGGCAGGTGGACGTGCAAGGCGCGGTAGCGAGTCGACAGCCGTTCGAGCAGCGGCGTCAGGTGCTCGGGCACCACCGGCGTGCCGTTGAGGAGGACGACGAACGGT
>JAMFST010000927.1 GCA_026225435.1 Labilithrix luteola | reverse complement strand
GGTAGGGCGCGAGTGGCGGCGGGAGTCTCCGCACCAAGACGCCGCGAAACTCGCCGTTGAAGAAGACCCCCCGAGCGATCCGGTCTCCGATCATCGTCGCCTCGTCACCGCCAGCGAGGCGGGCCACGACGTCCTCGGGCGGTGGCTCGATGGGCGGCTCCATGTCCGAGGCGAAGAGCGATCCATCGGGCCGGTAGATGGAGATCCCGCTGGTGACGAGCGCTCGTCGTTGCTCGAGCGCGCGCTGCACCCAGCGATTCACGAACAGGTGGTCGGCAGAAAGGACGGTACCGGCCATCAAGACCATCACCGCCAGACCATGCGCGAGCACGCGTCGGCGGAGGCGTCCGAAGAGCCTCATGGCGCCTCGGGGGCCACCCCGTCATCGGCGAGCAAGTACCCGATGCCGCGAACGGTGCGAATGATGCGCGGGTGCTTTGGATCATCGCCGAGCTTTTGTCGCAGGCGCGAGACACGGACGTCGATGGCGCGATCGAACACGTCCTCGCTCGATCCGCTCGCGATCTCGAGGAGTTGCTCTCGTGACAGGACGCGCCCGGGGCGCTCGACGAACGCGCGCAGCAGTTGGAAGTCCCCGTTCGTGAGCGGCACGTCGGCGCCGCCGATCGTGACCCGCATGGACGAGAAGTCCACCGCGAGACGTCCCACGCGCACGAGCGCCGCCGTGGGGCCGACCTGACCGGTCGCGCGGCGGACGAGCGCCTGGAGCCGTGCGAGCAGCTCGCGCGGCGAGAACGGCTTGACCAGGTAGTCGTCGGCCCCCAGCTCGAGACCCAGCACGCGGTCGCTCTCCTCGGTACGGGCGGTCACGACGATGATGGGGATGCTCGTCTGTTGTCGCAGCGATCGGCAGACGTCGAAACCGTCTCGCCCCGGCAGCATTATGTCGAGGATCACCACGTCGAACGCGCCCCTCGCTTGCTCGGCGATGGCGCTCTCGCCGTCGCGCACATGGGTGACCTCGACGGCTCGCTGCTCGAGGTACTCCTTCGTGAAGCGAGCAAGGCGATCGTCGTCCTCGACGAAAAGCGCGCGAATCACGGCCGTCAAGCTACCGCCCGAAGCGCGGCGGCGGCCTCGCCGCAATAAACCGACACGATCGTGCAAAGGACGGGTTGCGCGAAGCGCCCAGCTTCGCGTTCACGCCATGAGCAATCGCGAGGGAAAGCGAGAGCCTGACCCGGCTCTCATCGAGGCCGTCCCTGGGAGCGGGCTCGTCTGTCCGCCGCCCGGCTCCGCTCGTTGGTGCCCGCCCTCGTTGGTCCGTTCGTCGGGAGTGTCTGAGATGGCCCCTCTGCGAACGGCCGAACGACTGACTGTTTCCATGTAAATGCCCGAAAAAGAGGAGCGCACCCATGAACAATGACGATCGAAGGAAACTCCGCAAGAGCTGGATTGCGGTTGCGGCGCTGGTATCGGCGGTGACCCGGCTTTCCGTCGGTTGCTCGTCGTCCACAGACACGTCCCCGACGACGGAACCCGACGCCTCGACGTCGGACGCGTCC
>JAMFST010000926.1 GCA_026225435.1 Labilithrix luteola | reverse complement strand
CTGCGCGGCAGCGAGCGCCGAGCGGGTCGACTGCACCAGCGCGATCGCTCCGGCGAACTGGTAGTACGACACGACGACCTGCCGCTCCACGGACAGCTCGGTGGACTTCCTCTCCTGCTCCGCCGCGTCCCCCTGCAGGTGCGCGGCGTGGTTGCGCGAGAAGGCGCGCAGGTCGATCAGCGGGACGTTGAGGGTGAAGATCGCGTCCCACTGATTGGTCGGGTAGATGGCCAGCGTCGAACCGCCGGGGCCGAGCGGGAAGGCGATGTTGTACTGGTTGCGCGTGTAGCGCCCCGTGGCGTTGAACTGCGGGAGCAACGTCGCCGTCTGGATGCTGGCCTGCGCGTCGGCTTGCTTGGCGGTGTGCCCCGCCTCGCGGTTGTCGAGCGCGAATTTCTTCGCCCCCTTGAGGAACGTGGGGAGCGGTTCGAGAGCGGAAGCGGGGCGCGGCAACACCGTCAGAGCGAGCAGCGCTCCGACGAACAACGATGTCCTTTTGATCATGACCGTGTCTTTGGAGTCCGTCGGAAAACGCCCTGTCACTTGCGAGTGTCGCCCCCTCACTTGCGGGTATCGACAACTGCGTCGACGCTGAGACCGGGGCGGAGGGTGACCCCCTGCGGCAGATCGGTGATCTTGATACGCACCGGGAGCCGCTGGACGATCTTGGTGTAGTTGCCGGTGGCGTTGTCCGGCGGGAGCAGCGCGAAGCGAGCGCCGGTGGCGCCGGAGAGGCTCTCCACCTCGCCGTGCAGGTCGAGATCCGGGTAGCTGTCGATCTCGAGCTTCACCGGCTGGCCGGTCTTCATGTGCGTGAGCTGGGTCTCCTTGAAGTTGGCGGTGACCCACGGCGCCTGCGCCGGCACCAGCTCGGCGATCCCCTGCCCGAGCGCGGTCATCTGCCCGACCTCCACGGTCTTGCGCGAGACGATGCCGTCCACCGGAGCGTAGATCTTCGTGTACGAGTGCTCGAGCGCCGCCTGGTCGCGCTGCGCCTTGGCGACCGCCGCCTGCGCGTGCGCCGTGTCCGCCTTGGCCTTCGCCTGCGCGAGGAGCACGTCGACGTCGCTCACCTGGTCGTACTTGGCGGTCATCATCTGCACCTGGCTGAGCGCCTGGGTGGTGTTGGCCCGCATGGTGTCGAGCCGCGCCTTGGCCTGGTTCACGTTGGCTTGCGCGGTGTTGAACGCCGTCTGGTAGTTGTCGAGCTGCTGCTGGGCAATCGCGCCCGAGCCGATGAGCTGCTTGCCGCGGTCGAGGTCGAGCTTGGCCTTGTCGAAGGTGGCCTGCGAGGAGACGACGCCGGACTCGGCCTCGGCGATCTGCTCCTTGGTGCCGACCGCGCCGCTGGACGCGCCGAGCACCTGCGCCTTGGCGGCCGACTTGTTGGTGCGGACATTGAGCTCGGTGACCTTCTGGTCGCTGTCGGCCGCGGCGGCCATGGCGAGCGAGGCCTGGTAGTTGGCCTCGGCCTGAGCGAGCTTGGTCGCCGTCGGCGCCTCGTCGAGCTCGACCAGGAGGTCCCCCTTCTTCACCTGCTGGTTCTCGACGAAGTGGACCTGGAGGGCGACGGCCGCGGTCTGCGCCGGGATGGCGGTGACGTCGTTGTCGAGCTGGGCGTCGTCGGTGTCCTCGAGACCGCGGTGCAGAACGTAGTAACCCCCGCCGAGGATGGCGAGCGCGGCGCCGATGCCGAGGATGACCCTCATCCCCTTGTTGGGCTTGGCCGCCACGGCCACCGGCTTCGCTGCCGGGTGATCTTCCGCCGAGGAGAACGTGTCGTCTGTCGCTGCTGAAGTCTGCGCCATGGTGCCTTTTATCCGCCTTCGTTCCTGCCGACTGTTCCGATGCTCGCGCCGCGGGTTGGTTGCGTTTAGGAGTGTACTCTCTATCGCAACTTCGCAACCCGTCCGTTGCGTTAGTGACGACACGTGTACGAACGTGCCTTAGCCCGCCGCCACCCGCCTCCGTCCGTCCCGGGCAGCCCCGTCCGCCGACGTGCGCCGACGTGTCGGTGAGCTGTCTCCACGGGTCGCGGTCCGGCTCGCCTTGACCGCGCGGTCGTTGCGGGGCCCCGCGACGGTGGACGCGGTGGACGGGGTCGTCGTTCGGGCGCCGGCGAGCAGCAGATCCACGATCGCCTCCCGCGTGTCCGCGTCGAGCGGCTCGTCGTTGCGCAGCTTGCGCATGGTGGGGACCGAGGCGAAGAGCTCGGCGAGGAGGTGGGCCGAGGTGGTCGCCGGGAGCTCACCGCGCGCCATCCCCCGACGCACGATCCCGATCCAGCGCTCGCGGTACTCGAAGCGCATGACGCTCACCAGCCGGGCGATCTCGGGGGCGACAAACTCGGCCAGGATCAGGGAAATGAAAGCGCGAACGGCCGTCGAGTCGTTCATGTGCGACGAGTGCTCGAGCAGCGCGAGCATGTCGCCGCGCACCGAGCCGGTGTCGGGGATGAAGTCGAGGTCGAGGCTCGCCTCGCGCAACGCGGCGATGACCAGATCCGTCTTGGTGGGCCAGCGACGGTAGATGGTCGTCTTGTTGACCGAGGCGCGGATGGCGACGTCCTCCACCCGCAGCGCCTGGTAGCCGAGCCGGGCCAGCTCCTCGATGGTCGCCTGCAGGACCGAGGAGACGACGCGGGTGGCTCGCCCGCCGGGACGCGGACGGAACGAGTCGGTCACCCGGGCGACGACGGCGCGCGGCCTCGCCACGGCGCTAGAGGTGCTGCTGACGGGAGCGACGGGGCGCTGGCGATCCGGAGGAGTCACGACAGCCGCATGATGCCATGGTGGCCACCCCTTGCAAGGCTTGTCGCAACTCGCGAGTTGCTTTTTGGTGGACAGCCGCTACTCTCGAAACGCAACTCCCCCGTTGCGCATCCAAGGCAAGCAGAAGACCGTGAGCGAAGCCGCCATCGAAAGCCAGACCGCCCCGTCCGTCGCCCCGGCGGCAATGACCCCCGACGGCAAGCCGATCATCATCACGGCCAGCGGCAAGCCGTTCGTGGTGAACAAGTGGGCCATCGCCATCGCGGTCGCCGTCGGTGCGCTCCTCGAGATCGTCGACACCAGCATCGTCAACGTGGCGCTGGCCGACATGCAGGCGGAGCTGGGCGCCACCTTGAGCGCCATCGGCTGGGTGGTCACCAGCTACTCGGTCGCCAACGTCATCGTGTTGCCGATGGCCGCCTGGCTTGGCGATCGCTTCGGCAAGAAGCGCTACTTCGTCTTCTCGATGATCGCCTTCACGGCGGCCTCGGTGCTTTGCGGCATCTCCACCAACCTGCCGATGCTCATCATCGCCCGCGTCCTGCAAGGGCTCTTCGGCGGAGGGCTGATGGCCAAGGCCCAGTCGATCCTCTTCGAGACCTTCCCCAAGGAGGAGCAGGCGGTCGCGCAGGGGCTCTTCGGCGCCGTCGTCATCGCCGGCCCGGCCATCGGCCCGACGCTCGGCGGCTACCTGGTCACCAACATCAACTGGCGCTGGATCTTCTTCGTCAACTTGCCCATCGGCATCGTCGCCACCTTCGCGGCGATGGCCTACCTGGTGCCCGACGATCCGTCGCACCGCACCAAGGGCAAGGTCGACTACCTGTCGATCCTGTACCTGGCCTGTGGCCTCGGCGGCCTGCAGACGGTGCTCGAGGAAGGGCAGACCGAGGACTGGTGGTCGTCCACCTTCATCTGGAGCTTCGCCATCCTCTCGGTGGTCGGCATCGTGCTGTTCCTCCAGCGCACGCTCAACTCCGACCACCCCATCGTCGACCTGCGCGTGCTCCGCTACCGCTCGCTGTGGTCGGGCTGCATCATGTCCATGATCGTCGGCATGGGCCTCTACGGCGCCAACTTCGCCGTCCCCGTCTTCGCCCAGAGCATCATGGGCTTCACCTCGGAGGACACCGGCTTTCTCCTCTTGCCGAGCGCGATCGCCTCCGCCATCGGCATGGTCGGCATCTCCATCGTCGGCAAGAACATCGACGCGCGGCTCAAGATCATCTGCGGCGCGGGCATCATCGTGATGTGCCTGCACCACCTGAACGTCATGACGATCTCGACCGGCGCAGACGACTTCTTCTGGCCGATGATCTTCCGCTCGCTCGGCACGGTCATGATGTTCCTTCCGCTCAGCCTCGCCGCGCTCGGCGCGGTGCCCAAGAAGGACATCTCCAACGCGTCGGGTCTGTACAACCTGACCCGCCAGCTCGGCGGCAGCATCGGCATCGCCGGGCTCACCACGCTCATCGACGTGCGCACCACCTTCCACCGCACCGACCTGGTCGCCAAGCTGGGGGCGAACGATCCGCAGACCCTCGCGCGCGTCCAGGCGTATGCGCACGCCTTCCTCGCCAAGGGGTTCGACCCGGTCCTGTCGCAGAAGATGGGGCTCGGGCTCCTCGACCGGGTGGTCAGCGTGCAGGCCTCGGTCATGTCGTTCAACGACACGTTCACCGTCACCGCCTGGGGCTTCCTCCTGGCGATGCCGCTCGCGCTGCTCCTCGGCAAGGGCGACGCCAAGCCGGGCATGGCGGCTGGCGGCCACTGAACGACGAGCGAGCGACTGCTGGTAGGATGGGCCCATGCTCTTCCTCCGTCTTTCGCTCGACAAGCCTGGGTCCATCGACCTCCGCACCAAGGTGCGCCCCGAGCACCGGGCGTACCTCGATCGTCACCTCGCGCCCGAGGTGGCGGTGCGCGTGGTCGAGGGCGGGCCGCTCTCCGTGAGCGACGCCGATCCGACCAACAACGGCAGCTTCATGGTGCTCGAGGCGAAGTCGCACGCCGACGTGGTCGCCTTCCACGAGGCCGACCCGTTCACCAAGGCCGGGCTCTACGAGACGACGCAGATCCTGGTCTGGACCAAGACGATCTGACTACTCAGGTCCGGTCGGGCGACGCGTCGAGGTAGGCGGCTCCGGCGAGGTTCGCGGCTGGGTCGAGCGCCCCGCCCGTGCTCAGCCCGCGCGGACCTCGCACGTGCCCACCAGCGGCACGTGATCCGACAGGCCGTGGAAGCGCCCGCCGCGCTCGGCGAAGGGGTGGGAGTCGCCGAAGTCCTGCCACTGCAGCCCGGCCCCGCTGAACATGTGATCGAGGTGCATCCGCAGGCGCATGAAGCCGGCGGTCGGCCAGGCGCGCAGCTGCTCCTCGCCGTACCCCTTCACCGCGGCGAAGGCGTCGCGGTAGCCGCGCGTCTCGGCGAAGTACGTGTACACCGGCGAGCCGGGGAGCGCGTTGAAGTCGCCCATCAGCACGAAGCGGTCGCTCACCCGCTCCTTGTCGACGAAGTTGGCGACGTTCTCCGCCTCGACCAGCTGGTTCTTGCCGTACCCCATCTTGTCGCTGCGCTTCCAGAAGTCGGCGGAGAAGGCGTTGGGCAGCGACAGGTGCGTGTTGAACACGTCGACCGTCTGCCCGCTCCGCTCGCGAAAGCGCACGTGGGCGCAGATGCGCGTCTGCTTCAACCCCTTCACCGCCGTCGGCCGCCGGTGCGTGATGTCCATCGGGACATCCTCGTTGGTGTGATCGATGGTCAGCCCGCGCCGTGCCAGCACCGCCAGGCCGGTGGTGTACACGTGCGTCGTCGGGGTGAGCTTGTACTTGTGCGCCGGGAAGTAGTGCGCGATGTACATCTCGCTCTTGCCGGCCGCGAGCAGCGCCAGCTCCAGCTTCTCCGCGAAGCGCGACAGCTGGGTGTCGTCGGCGCTCTCCCGCGGGTGCGCCATGTTGGAGCGCAGGCTCGCCGTCTCCACCTCCTGCAGGCAGACGATGTCCGCCAGCGGCTCGAGCCCGGCGAGCGCGGCGGCGATGCGATCCATCGCCCGCGGCGTGGAGGCGATGCCGCGCGTACCGTGACCGAAGTAGCGAACGTTGTAGCTGACGATCCGCATCGCGCCGTCGCTCAGGGACCGCCGGTCCGCGCGAGCACGCCACGGCCGCGGAACGGCTCGGTCTGCGAGTAGAACTGCAGCCCCTGGTTCTGCGGATCGAGCTGGCAGTAGGAGACCAGCGGGTCGCCGTTCTGCGTGACCGTGGTGAGGGTGAAGTTGTTCCCGGCCACATTGCTGACGGTGAACGGCCGGTCGTAGTGGAAGGCGAAGGCCTGGCCGGGCGCGTCGGCCTGCAAGCTGCCGCCGTCGAAACGGACCACCAGGCTGCGCTGCGCACCGGCGAGCCACATCGCCAGCATCGGCTCGAGGGCGACGTCCGGCGTGTACCCGTTCAACCGCCAGCTCCCCTGCAGCCGCTGGTTGATGCCGGCGATGTCCGCCGCGATCGTGTCCGGCGTGGCCGCTGGCTGCCCGCAACCGGACGCCCCGACCGCGAGGGAGATCGCCACGACCACCGGACCGAACCGCGAAACGAAAAACCGCATCGGGCGCCAGTCTACTTCGACTGGCGCGCGATGCGGGGAGAACAGCTCGAAGCCGGTCGTCAGTTCTTCGTGGTGATCGTCATCGCCGCGGTGGGCAGCGTCTCGGTGCCGGCCGTGCCGGTGACCGTGACGGTGTACGAGCCATTGGGGAAGCGGGTCGTGTCCCAGTAGAGCTGCATG
>JAMFST010000925.1 GCA_026225435.1 Labilithrix luteola | reverse complement strand
GCGTGCGCATCTTCACGCCGACCTTCGAGATGCCCTTCGCCGGTCACCCGACGCTTGGCACGGCGGCGGTGGTGGCGAGCGGACGGCCCGAGGTGACGCTGCAGATGATCGCGGGGCTCGTCCGGGTCACCGCTGGCGACGGGGGGCGCTTCGAGCTGCGCACCGCGCGCGCGCCCGTGACCCGACCGGTCGAAGCCTCACGCGCCGAGCTCGCGGCGATGCTCGGTCTCCCGGAGGGAGCGCTCGGCGACGAGCCGCTGTGGGTCGACACCGGCAGCGAGCAGCTCGTGATTCCCATCACGACGTCGGCGTACGTCCGGGCGGCGCTGCCCGGCTTCGACGGCCTGCGCAAGCACGGGAACACGCCCACGCGAAAGGAGGCGCTCGCGTACCTCTGGGCCCGCCCGGGGGCCGGCGAGACCGAGCACACCGTCCGCTTCTTCTTCACCTCCAACGGTGCGGTCATCGAGGATCCCGCCACCGGCTCGGCTTGCGCCAACCTTGGCGGCTGGCACGTGGCGACCGGCGCCGCCTTGCCCGTCTCGATCACCCTTCGTCAGGGGGACGCGGTGCAGCGCCCCTCGCGGCTCGCGCTGCGCGTGGAGAGCGACGGCGCCATCTTCGTCAGCGGCACCGTCCACGAGCTCGCCCGCGGAACGCTCGATCTCTGACCGATCAGCGCTGCGCGAGGTAGTCGTCGAAGTCCAGCTTGCTCATGGCCGAGCGGCTGGTCATCGTGCGGACCTTGCCGTAGATGGCGCGCTCCGGCCACGGGCGGTCGTGCTTGCCGAAGCACCAGGCGATGTTGGTGTAGCCGTCGGGGTCGCGCCCATCGAGCGCGTACTTGTCGTTGAGCACGGTCACCCGGCGGTGCGCTTCCTCCGGCGAGGACCAGAGCATCGGGATCTTGCCCCACAGCATGCGCGGGTAGTTCTGGATGATGCCGCGGCGGAGCAGCTCGCGCTGGGCGGCGTTCCACAGCGGATCGGGCGTCTCGGCACGCTCCATCGCATCGAAGGTGACGAGCTCGGGGCGCTCGTCGTGGGCGTGCTCGGCGAGGGTCTTCTTCGCCCAGTCGGGGATGCCGGCGTAGGCGGTGTGCTGCGGGTTGTGGCGCGCGAAGTTGAAGGCCACGCCGCGGCGCACCAGGAGCTGCTCGAGGAACGAGTCGGCCTGCTCGCGGACGCCGTCGTCGCGCCCCGCCTCGTCGACGGCCAGGGCCACGGCGCGCGCGCTGATCATCCCCCAGTGGAGGTACGGTGACAGGTGGCTCGTCCCGTCGCGCGACGGCTCGTTGCGATCGACGATGTAGCCCGAGAGCTTGCGCCGCACGAAGCCCGACAGCCGCGCGTGCGCCGCCTTGGCGCCGCCGGGGAACTCGTCGGTGACCGGCGTGACGTCGTGGTCGATGGTGCAGCTCGCCAGCAGCGCGGCGAGGTCCGCGTTCGCCGGCAGCGGATCAAACGGCCACTCGAGCCGCGCCTTGGCCGCGAGCTTCACCTTCGGCTCGTGCAGCGGCCGGAGCCACTCGGCCTGCGCGCGCAACACCTTCGGCCGGATGGTCCGCGCGGCGTACTCCTCGTGAGGAAACAGCGCCATCGGCAGGACGGCGCAGTCGTCGACCGCGACCAGCGCGCAGTCGACGATCTCGGCCGCCTTCTCCAGGTGCGTCGCCACCACGAAGGTCGGATAATCGTCGGTGACGATCAGCGCCGCCCGCGCCGCGAGCTTCTTCAGCACGCCACGGGAGTCGCTCTTGTTGCGCGGCAGGAAGAAGGCGTACCCGACGCCGCGTGCCTCGAGCCCGGCGCGCATGTCGGCGATCCCCTCGAGCACGAACGCGTGCAGGCGGTCGCTCGCGTAGGGGTAGTCCGGGCGGATGGCCTCGTAGACCACGCAGGGGACGCCGAGCCGGTTGGCCTCCTCGATGGCGTAGGCGAGAGCGGCGTTGTCCTTCGGGCGCCGCTGCATCTGGCACCAGTAGACGACGTGCTCGCCGCCTTCGCTCTTGCTCCGCGCCTTGGCCGCATTGAGGCGGCGGACGCGCGGGTCCTCGTCGACGAAGCGAAGTGTCTCGCTCACGTGCTCGCTCAACCCGGGTCGGTCTTCGCCGGCTTCTTCGCGACCAGGAAGGACAGCCCGACCGAGAGGAAGTACAGCGTCACCAGCGCGCCGGACACTGCCAGCTGGCTCGTCACCTCGGGACCGGGCGTGACCACCGCGCCGAGGATGAACGAGAGGAGCACCGCCCAGCGGCCGAACTTCACCAGCTGCTTGGGCGTGACGATCCCGGCCATCGCCATGAAGGTGATGAACAGCGGCAGCTCGAAGATGAACCCGAAGGCGAGCAGCGTCTTGGTGGTGAAGTCCATGTAGAACTCCATCGTGGGACGCGAGGTGAGCAGCGTGCCGCCGTCCCCGACCTGCCCGAGCAGCGAGAAGAAGTAGTTGAAGGTGAAGGGGAACGCGACGTAGTACGCGAAGGCCACCCCCGAGGCGAAGAGCGTGGTCGAGAAGACCACGAAGGGGATGACGTACTTCTTCTCGCGCGCGTACAGCCCGGGGCTGACGAAGGCCCACAGCTGATAAAACAGCATCGGCGCGCCGAGCACGATGCCGCCCACCAGCGACAGCTGCATGTAGTTCACGAAGACGTCGGCCGGCGCCAGCGTCTGCAGCTCGAACGGGATCTTGGGGAAGTGCTGGTACCAGATCTTGGCGTACGGCTCGACCAGCCAGCCGAGCAGCTTCTGGCGGAAGCCCCAGCAGACCAGCGCGCCGACGACGAGGAAGACCGCCGAGGTGATCACCCGGCGGCGCAGCTCGTCGAGGTGCTCCCAGATCGTCATGCGCACGTCGTGCTCGGGCGTCGGCTCGCTGGAGCGGGCGGCTTCTCCCGCCAGCGCGCCGGCGCTGCGCTCGGCGGAGGCGAGGTTGGCCGCGCGTGCCGCTCCCAGCGGACCGTCGACGGCGGCTTCGGCCTCGGTCGGTAGCGCGGCCGGCATCTTCGGCTCGCCCGGATCGCTCGGCTGCGTCACGCGTCTTCACCCCGCATGTACAGCGGATCCTCGGCCCACTGCGACGGCGGGAAGCTGCCGTCGTAGACCAGCGCGGTGTCGGGGAGCGCGCCCAGGGTGTCGACCCCTTCGCGTGGGTACTCCCGCTCTCGCTCGACGATGATCTCCGGCGCCGCCTCGAGCTGGGCCGGAGCCAGCGAGCCGCCGAAGGTGCTGGCGCCGAGCGAGTTGGTGAGCACCGGCCGCACGTCGATGTCGCGGCGCAGGACGTCGAGCTCGCCGCGCGCCAGCTTGCGGATCTCCTCGATGTCGCGCCGCAGGTCCCCCTCGCGCAGCACGTCGTCGATGCCGCTCTGGGCACGCAGATCGGCCGCCATTCGCCGGGCCTTGGCCGCCCACTGCCCGAGCTGGCGCATGAGACGCGGCAGGTCCCGGGGACCGACCACCACGATCCCGACGATGACAATCAGCAGGAGCTCGCCGAAACCCAGTCCGAACACGCGCCGAAGCTAGCACGAGTTTCTCGTGGGTTTGCGGTACAAGCCTGTCCGTGCTGTCCGCTTCTGCTCCACTGTCCTCCTCGCCGCTGCTCCTGCCCCTGCAGGGCCTGGTGCCCGAGGCGCTCGTGCGCGCGCTCCCCCTGGTGACGCTGGCCGAGGCGCGGAAGATCGTCGGCGCCGTCCACCGGGACCTGCCGCTGGACCGGATCGCCGGGGTGCGGCGGGTGGTGATGGACGAGCTGCACGCGCGCACCTTCGTGCCGACGCTCGAGGTCGTGCGCACCGAGGCGAGCAAGATCGACCCGTTCGTGAAGCTCGCCCTGCGCACCCACGACGGGCACGTGGTGGAGACG
>JAMFST010000924.1 GCA_026225435.1 Labilithrix luteola | reverse complement strand
GCCGGGTCGTCGTCGGTGCAGAAGCCGACGTCCTCGTGCTCGGCGTCGTTGCCGGAGTACTTCCCCGCGGGCGAGACGTGCCACACGTCGACGAGCGCGCCAGGAACGGGCGCGCAACGCTCGTCGAGCACCCGGAGGCAGAGGCGCATCGGCAACCCGGCGAGCCCGTAGCTGATGTCCTCGCGCGCCTCCGACTGCGACGAGTAGCAAGGCCCCTCGGTGAGCTGGCAAGTCATCTTGCACGCCGCGCTCCTCTCGCTCGCCGAGCCGGCGGCGAACGGATCGGGGTAGCTCGCCTTCGCGCGCATCGCGCTCGTGCCGCCGCTCGCCCAGCCGGTGCCAGGCACGCTGGCCGCGCTGGTCACCCTGGCCGGGCGGCAGGCGCTCAGCAAGGAAACCTCGGCGACGAGAGCCGCTCCCATGGAGATCAGCCCTCGCCTGCCCAGGTGCTGCGGGTGTCGGTCTTCGCGCTCGGTCATCGCAGCGGTCACCCTACGAACGCGTTGCCGCCGGACTATCTCCCCGCTGTTACCGCATGTTTCGCGGTGAGCTTCACGTCGAGCGCCTTCAGGTTTCCGCGGTCAGCGCCAGCTGAAGTGGATCAGCTTGAGGCTCGCAGCCGCCAGGACCAGCTGGAAGCAGCCGAACACGATGAGCGCGAACGTCATCCCCACCGCGGCGTAGAGCGCGCCGAAGGCGAGGCTGCCCAGGCCGAAGCCGACGAACACGCCGAAGGTGTTGAGCGCCATCGCCTGCGCGGTGCGCACCGGATCGAGCGCCGAGATCATCCCGGAGAAGAGCGGGTGGCTCAGGTCGAATCCGGCGGAGAGCGCGGTGATGACCGCGGTGGCGCCCATCAGCGGGAGAGGCGCGGTGAGGAGCAGCGCGCAGCAGGCGGCGAGCACCAGACCGGTGCGGATCAACCAGCGCCGCCCCCAGCGATCGGCCAGTCGTCCGACCACCGGCCCGAGGAGGAACCCGGGGATGCCGTACCCCATCATGGCGAGACCGAGCTCACCGGCGTGCAAGTGGTAGCGCTGCGTGAAGTAGACGCCGAGCCAGGAGAAGACGCCGGAGTGGAACAGCCCGTTGCAGAAGACGTAGCCGTAGAGCGTCGCGCCGCGACGGGTGCCGAGGAGCGCGCCGTACGCCCGCAGCAGCTCGCGCGGGGTGAGCGTCGGCGGAGCGACCGTGGGCTTGGGCAGCGCCGCCAGCGTGCGCCACATGGGGATGGCGACGCCGAGACCGAGGAGGCAGACGACGAGGAACAGCCCGCGCCAGCCGAGGAACGGCTCGAGCCACGGGCCGCAGGTGGCGCCGAACGCCATGCCGCCGGCGATCGCGCCGAACACCCAGCCCACCGGACGGCCGCGCTCCTCGTAGGGGAACATCTGCGCGATCATCGCCAGCCCGATCGGCGCGATGCCGCCGAGCACCAGACCGGTGAGCACGCGCCAGCCGAGGAGGCCGGGGAGCGACGTGGCCGTCACCGTTAGCAGCGGCATGACCACGCCGAGCGCCACCAGCCAGCGCAGCATCCGCGCGCGGCCGACGCGGTCGGCGACCGGCCCGACGACGAGGCACACGCAGCCGTACGGCAGGGTGTACGCCGGCACCAGGACGCTCGCGTGATCGACGGTGGTGCCGAAAACCACGGCCAGCCGCGGGAGCAGCGGCGCGACCATGAACCCCTGGAAGAAGAGGAGGAAGACCTCCATCACGATCAACGCAGCGATCCGCCCGCGCGCGACGTTAACCGGGGGCGCTTCGCTCACCGGCCCATAATGGGTGGACATGCACGTACTGTCAATCGGCGGAGACGAGCTCCTGTTGGAGGCGCGCTCCGTAGGCGCACAGGGTGTACCCGAGGGTGAAGGTGAGGTCGGCCAGCGGCCCCAAGGAGAAGGCGTTCTCCGGCGAGGTGTCGGCAAAGAGGATGTCGCCGCCGGTGGCGAAGCCGATGCCGGCGAGCAAGGCGGCCCATACCCGCCAGATCTGCCCGCCGCGGAAGCGCAGCGTGATCGCCAGGACGATGGCGGCCGGGATGAGGGTGACGAGATCGACGACCGGGTAGCCCACGTTCACCAGCCGCTCGGACAGCGGGGTGGGGGCGCCCCAGATGGGCAGCAACACCTCCGCCCCGACGACGGCGAACACCGCGCAGAGCACCACGGTGATGAGCGCCGACTCGCGGGCGCCGCCGCCGGTGGCGAAACCGGACGCGCGGTACGCCGAGACGAAGCCGAAGAGGGCGACGACGACGAAGCCGTAGCCGAGGAAGAAGAAGCCGTCGGCGATCGAGGGGACTGGCGGGGGAGTGCGGATGACGACGACGTAGGTGGCGAGCCCGAGCTGCCCCGCGCCCCAGCACGCGAGCCAGGCGCTCATCATCCACCAGCTCCGCCGCGCCGCCGTCCCCACGCCGTAGTGCCGAGCGCACTGCCCCGCCCAGATCGCGCCCAGGACCTGCGGCAGCAGCTTGCCCGCGTGGATGATCGGATGCACCCGCGCGGTGGTGAGCACGTCGCGAAAGAGGGGCGCCTCGTGCCACTGGAACTGCGCGAGGAAGAACACCGTGACGAAGGTGACGTAGACCGCCACCACGCGGGTGGACGTGCGGGAGATGTCCTGCGGCAGGGAGCTCTCGCTCACCATCACGCTCGGCTCCCTTGCAGGTCGAGCTGCGTCCAGATGTCGCGCACGACGATCGCCGCCTTGTCCTTGCCGATGTAGACATCGAGCGCCGGTGCGATCGCCTCGAGCAGGCGACCCACCTGCACGCGATCGAGGTGCGG
>JAMFST010000103.1 GCA_026225435.1 Labilithrix luteola | reverse complement strand
GGTCAGCGACGTCGGAGGGGCGGCGGCGGCGAGATCGGCGTTGACCTGCACGACGCCGGAGCCCCCGATGCTGGCCAGGCCCATGGTGGTGCCGAAGACGAAGTAGACCGAGAGCTGCAGCGCCGCGCTGGTCGGCTGGATGTGGCAGACCGAGTCGTCGCTGGCGGCGACGGCGGTGAACGCCTCCTTCACCGTGAAGGTCGCCTGCGAGAGGATCTGCCGCGCGCGGATGCCGATGACGAAGCTGGCGTTGAGGTTGTACGCGATGGGGCCGTTGACCACCGGCCAGCAGGTGCTGCCCGCGACGCCCGGAGAGACGTACGTGCTCCCCTGGTCGCAGTTGCTGCCGGCGAAGGCGTAGAGCGCGTAGCCCGAGGCGGCCGAGGCCGTGCCGGACGCGACCAGCGGGAAGTCGAGGACGACGTCGCGCTCGCAGTCCTCGAAGTTGATCCCCGTCGGGTTCAGCGTGGAGTCGCGGGTGAAGTCGGCGCCGCTCGGCAGCTTGTGCGTGACGAGCGAGCTCGGATTGATCCCGATGGTCAGACCACCGGTCGTCGACGTGGTCGTCGTGCCCGTCGTCGTCTGCGCGCTCGCCGGCCCCGCGAAGAGCGCGAACGCCGTCGTGAGCCCGAGCACGAGCCCGGCTGCCGCGCGGATCGGCCCCGCTGGCTTAACGGAAGAGAAACGTCGGGTCATGACGGTCGGAGGGCGCGGAGCATAGCCTGTGCCATGCAGAAGCTTTCGGGTTTCCTCCGTAAACGAAGCAGCCCCGGGCGCCAAGCTGGCAGTGCGGTCGCGGTCACATCGCCGACCTCTGCCAAAGTGACAACACGGTCCGGCAGACCGAAGCGGCGCGACCGGCTATGAAGGGGTCAGGATGACCAAGCCGATCTCGCTCATTCCCACGCACCAGACCCGCCCCGCGGAGGACCCGATCTTCGGCCTCAACGCCGAGGCCACCGAGCGCCGCGCCCGCGGAGAATCGGTGGTCAACGCCACCGTGGGCGCGCTCCTCCACGACGATGGGCGGCTCGCCGTGCTCCCCTCGTCCGTGCGGGCGGTGCACGAAGTTCCGGCCGAGGAATGGGCCGCGTACGCGCCCATCGCGGGGACGCCGGGGTTCAACAAGGCGGTCATCGCTTCGCTCTTCGCCAAGCGGCCGGAGCTCGCGGCCAAGGCGGTCGCCGTCGCCACGCCGGGCGGCTCCGGCGCGCTCCGTCACGCCATCGCCAACTACCTCGAGCCCGGCCAGGCGCTGCTCACCTCGAGCTACTTCTGGGGCCCCTACGCGACGCTCGCCGACGAAGGGGAGCGCGGGGTGACCACCTTCCCCATGTTCACCCCGGAGGGGCGGCTGGATCTCGCGTCGTTCGAGGAGGGGCTCGATCGGGTGATGACCGCGCAGAAGCGCGTGCTCCTGATGATCAACGACCCCTGCCACAACCCCACCGGCTACTCGATGAACGACGAGGAGTGGAAGCAGGTGGCCGAGGTGCTCTCCCGCCACGCCGAGCGCGGTCCGCTCACCCTGCTCGTCGACACGGCGTACATCGCCTACGGCGCGCGCGACTTCTCGGCGACGGTGCTCGATGCGGTGGCGCCTCTCATCGGCAAGATGAGCGTGCTCTTCGCCTGGAGCGCGTCCAAGACCTTCACCCACTACGGGCTGCGCGTCGGCGCGCTCATCGCCATGGTCGACGATCCGCGCGAGCGCGCCATGACCGAGGCAGCGCTCAGCTATTCGTCCCGCGGCACCTGGTCGAACTGCAACCGCGGCGGTCTCGCGGCCATCACCCGCATGCTCACCGACCAGGTGATCGTCCCCGCGCTCGACGCCGAGCGCGCCCAGCTGCAGCAGCTCCTCGACCAGCGCGTGGCGGTGTTCAACCGCGAGGCGAAGAACGCCGGGCTGCGTTACCCTCGCTACGAGGGCGGCTTCTTCGTCACCGTGTTCCACGAGGACTCGGCGGCCAAGGCGCGGCAGATGAAGGAGGGTGGCGTCTTCGTCGTGCCGCAGCGCGCGCCCGCCGGCGAGAAGCTGGGGGCGCTGCGGGTCGCGCTCTGCTCGGTCGCGGAGAAGGACGTCCCGCGGGTCGTCGCAAGTCTGTCCTCCTGAGCAAGGGCAGCGTTGCTCCGCTGCCTCTTCCAGCGCCCCGAACGCGCAGGTATCACCGGACGATGCGTATCTACGGCAACCCGATCAGCACCTGTACCCGCAAGGTCCTCGCGACCTTCGCGGAGAAGAACGTCACCCCCGAGCTGCTCGTGCTCGACTTCGCCAAGGGGGACCACAAGTCGCCCGAGCACATGAAGCGCCAGCCCTTCGGGCAGATGCCGGTCCTCGAGGACGGCGAGTTCCAGATGTACGAGTCGCGCGCGATCATGCGCTACGTCGACCAGGCGTTCCCGGGCACCTCGCTGACCCCGGCCGATTCGAAGCAGCGCGCGCGGATGGAGCAGTGGATCAGCGTCGAGATGAGCGACTTCACGCCGTACGCGATGACGTTCCTCCAGGAGCACTACTTCAAGCCGATGTTCGGCCACCAGGGCGACCCGGCGCTCGCCGAGGCCGCCCGCCCGAAGCTCGCGGCCTGTTGCGACGTGCTGGAGAAGGCGCTTACCGGCAAGCAGTTCCTCCTCGGCGACAGCATCTCGCTCGCCGACATCGGGGTCCTTCCGTACATCGACTATCTGATGAAGACGCCGGGCGGCAACGAGATCAGCTCGCGCCCGAACCTGAACGCGTGGTGGGAGCGTTGCTCCTCGCGCCCCAGCTGGAAGAAGGCCTCTGGCCAGGCCTGACGACATCGAGGCGCTCGTCTCGCGGCTCGGTCTCCTTCCGCATCCGGAAGGGGGCTTCTACCGCGAGACGTATCGCGCTCGCGAGACGACGCCGACCGCGCGAGGTGAGCGCGCGGCGTCGACCGCCATCTACTTCCTGCTGCGTCGCGGAGACGTGTCGGCGCTGCATCGCATCGCCTCCGACGAGGTGTGGCACTTCCACGCCGGTGCGCCGCTGCGCATCGTCTGCCTCGACGTGCGCGGTCGGACCGATCTGCGCCTCGGGCTCGATCTCGCCGCGGGCGAGGAGCCGCAAGCCGTCGTCGCTGCCGGCACCTGGTTCGGCTCGACCAGCGAGGGGGACTACACGCTCGTCAGCTGCACCGTCGCGCCAGGGTTCGACTTCGCCGACTTCGAGAGGGGCGACCGCGCCGCGCTCGAGCGCGACTTCCCGGAGCACGCGGAGATCGTCCGCGCGCTCACGAGGTGAACGGCAGGATCAGCTGGCGGCAGAAGCGCCCGCGCCGGCGGCCACCAGCTTGTCGAGCTCGCCCGAGCGGTCGAGGGCGTGCAGCTCGTCGGATCCGCCGAGCGGCTTTCCATCGAGGAAGATCTGCGGGACGGTGCGCCGGCCGCCGGAGGCCTGCACCAGCCAGGCACGCTTGTCCTCGTCCCCGGTGACGTCGATCTCGCTGTACTCGAGCCCCTTCTTCTTCAGCAGGCTCTTCGCGCGGACGCAGTACGGGCAGAAGGTGGTGACGTAGACCTCGAAGCGGGTGTCGCTCATGCCACCTATGTACGACGTCATCGCCCGTCGCGCGAGGGCCCCTGGTACACAACCGGCCAGGTCGTTCCCGCGCTACTCTCGCTGCCGATGCCCGCGGAACAGACGGTTCACCTCGCTCGCTACGCTCCGGACGCCAAGACGATCGTGGCGGCGGCGCAGTCCCTCGCCGACGAGCGCAAGCATGCGCAGGTCGAGCCCATCCACCTGCTGGCCCGCGCCATCGAGCGCGATCCCGGCGTGGCCGCGGTCTTCAAGAAGGCGGGGGCGGAGCCGTCGGAGATCTCCGCCGAGGTGGAGACGCAGCTGGCGCGGTTGCCGAAGAGCTCGAGCGGTCTCGCCTACCTCTCGAGCGCCATGCTCGCCCTCCTGGCCCGGGCGGAGAAGGAGTCGGCCGAGCCGGCGCCGGTCGGGGTCGAGCACCTCCTGAACGCGCTGTCGCAGGAGATCCGCGGCGCGGCGGCGGTGGTCTTCCAGGCCTTCGGGCTCGGTCCAGGATCGCTCCGACCGCACATGGCCGCGCTCACGAGCGTCCCGCGCGACATGGTCGCCGCCGGCCTCCCCGCCGAGCTCTCCGGCGGCGGCGCGAGCAGCGCCCAGAAGTACACCCGCGATCTCACCGAGCGCGCGCGCCAGGGGGGCTTCGACCCGGTCATCGGCCGTGATGTCGAGGTCCGCCGGCTGCTGCAGATCCTCGAGCGCCGCGCGAAGAACCACCCGCTGCTCGTCGGCGACCCGGGCGTCGGCAAGTCGGCCATCGTCTCGGCGCTCGCCTCGCGCGTCGCCGCCGGCGAGGTGCCCGGCAACCTGCGCAACATGCAGATCCTCGAGCTGGAGACCGGCGCGCTGGTCGCCGGCGCCCGCCTGCGCGGCGAGATCGAGGACCGCCTGCGCCAGGTGCTCGCCAGCACGGCGACCAGCAAGGTGGAGGACCGCCTGCTGTACATCTCCGGCATCGACTCGCTCATCGGTCAGGGGGCAGCCGGCAACGGCGTCGCCGATTTCCTCAAGCCGCTGCTCGAGCGCGGCGAGGTGCGCTTGCTGGCTTCCACCACGCCAGACGGCCTGCGCAAGATGCAGGAGCGCGACCCGGCGCTGCTCCGCCGCTTCACCATCCTCTCGCTCGATCCGCCGACGGCCGATCAGGCCATCGAGATCCTCCGCGGCATCGCCACCCGCTACGAGCAGCACCACCAGGTGCAGATCGGCGACCCGGCGGTGGTGAGCGCGGTGCGCCTCGCCAAGCGCTACGTCCAGGACCGCGCGTTGCCGGACAGCGCGGTCGATCTCCTCGACGAGGCGGCCGCGCGCAAGCGGGTGGAGATGGACGGCGTGCCCGCCGAGGTCGACGGCGCCATCCGCCGCCTCTCGTCGCTCAAGGCGCAGCGCACCGCGCTGATCGACGACGTCGACCCGATGAGCAAGAAGACGCTGGCGCGGCTGGAGAAGGAGGTCGCCACCCTCGAGCCGGAGGTCGCGGCCATGCGCC
>JAMFST010000102.1 GCA_026225435.1 Labilithrix luteola | reverse complement strand
GCCGATGCGTCGCGTGCTGCAGCAGATTGAAGGCGAGCGCGCTCAGCAGCGCCACGCACGTCACCTTGTTCACGCTGCGGACCAGCAAGACTCCCAGCCCCAAGCGACTCTTCAAAGGCGCGACTCCGGAAGCTCGTACCGCAGCCACGCAACCTGTGATGCCTCAGGCCGCGCCCGCGTTCCAGCCAGAACGCGATTTATCGTCAGACCTTCAGCTATCCAGCGCCGGGAACCGCAGCACGAAGCGGGTGCCGCCCGACCGCGCGGCCTCGGCCCAGATTCCGCCGCGGTGCTTGTCGAGGATGTTCTTCACGATGGCCAGGCCGAGCCCGGTACCGCGGCCGTCGGACTTGGTGGTGAAGAAGGGCGCGAAGATGTGCGGGAGGTGCGCCTCGTCGATGCCGTGGCCGTTGTCCTCGAGGGTGACGCAGACCCAGCGGCCCCCGCCCTCTTCCTCGAGCGCGGTGGTGACCTTGAGGCAGCCCTCGTCGCGGGTCATCGCGTGGCAGGCGTTGGTGATCAGGTTGACGAAGACCTGCGCCAGCTCCTCGGGCATGCCGCGCACCGGGGGGAGCACCTCGGCGAACTGGCGATCGACCTTGGCGCCGATCTCGGCGACGACGTGCTCGCAGAAGGCGAGCGCCTTCTCCAGCACCTGCTCGATGGCGATAGGGACGGCGATGTCGCTCGAGGGGCGCGCGTAAGTGACCAGATCGCGCGTGAGGCGCAGCATGCGGCCGGCCGACTCGCCGATGCGACGGAGGCGCTCGAGGTCGTCCGGGTCGTGGTTGACGTTCGCCTGCGACTTGCGAATCAGGTACTCGGTGTAGGCGACGATCGAGGTGAGCGGGTTGTTCAGCTCGTGGACGACGCCGGCGGCCAGCTGGCCCATCGAGGCGAGCTTGTCCGCCTGGATGATGTACGCCTGCAGCTTGGAGAGCTCGCGCTGCGTGCGGCGCGCGCTCGTGCGCCGGCGCGCCTCGACCAGCTCGACGGCGAGCAAGGTGGCGGCGCGCTCGCCGACGTGGATCATGCGCGGATCGATCTCGTCGTCGGCGGCGATGTGCAGGGTGGTGCCGTCGAGACCGAAGGCCTCCTCGTCGCGCGCGGAGTGACCGCGCGAGGCCATCACCGGGAAGACACGCTCGGTGAGGTTGCCGGGGAAGAGGCGCGCCGGATCCGCCTCGCCGCCGGGAGCTTCCCCCTCCGGCTGGACACGGACGATCTCCTGCCCGCCGTTCTGCGCGATGAGGCAGACGCCGACCGGGCGCTGGAGGATCTCCGAGAGCGCCACGGAGAGCGCGCGGGCCACCTCGACCTCCCCCTCCTCGTCGTGGAGCGCGGAGGTGGCGACCAGCAGGCGATCGAGCCACTCGGCCGGCGCCCCTTCCCCCCCTTCGGTGCGCATCGAGCGCGGGATCGTCGCGTGCTCGTCGCTCACGGGAATGCTCGACATGGTGGCCGGCCTGGCCTCGCCGCTCTCGGTGGAGGACAGCGAGTCGTCGAGGATGTCGGTGAGGTCCAGATCAGCCCTCGTTCGCATGGCCGCCTGGGTTGCCTGGGTTGGTGCTGTGGGACGAGTGCGGCGCCGCTTCCTCGACGGCGGGCGCGTTCGATTCGAGCGCGCGCTTGCCGCTGGGGGCGTCTTCCTCGCTGGCGCGATCGAGATCGAGGATGCGCGCGCGACCGACGTAGCTCTTGGTCTCGTACTTGGTGATCTTGCCGATCTTGCGGACGATGCCGGCCATGCGCTCGGCCTCGCTGAAGATGACCTCGGCGGCGCTCGCACCGGCGCTCCCCGGCTCGAGCTTCTTGCGCAGCAGCTGCGCGTAGCCCATCACGCTGGTGAGCGGCTGGTTCAGCTCGTGGGCGGCGGCGCCGGCCAGCTCGGCGATGACCGCCTGGCGCTCCTGGGCGATCAGCTGCTCCTGCGCCGCCTGGAGCCGCTGCTCCATCCGCATGCGCTCGCGCAGATCGGTGAAGATCGCCACCGAGCCCACCACGGTGTCCCCCTCGACGAGCAGCGCGGCCGAGAGCGACACCGGGACGTGCTCGTCGTCGTTGTTCATGACGGTGGCGCGCAGCCCCTCGATGCGCCCGCCCCCCTCCTTGATCAGCCGCATGATCCGCTCGGCGCCGTTCTCCGGGTAGAGCGCGTGCACGTCGAGCCCCTTCATCTCCTGCGCCGTACGTCCGTACAGACGCTCGGCGGCGCGGTTGAAGAGGAGCAGCTTGCCGTCGACGTCGGCGCTGACGATGGCGTCGACCGACGAGTCGATGACCCGCTGGAGGAACTCCTTGGTCTTGATCAGCTCGGCGTCGACCGCCCGCTCGGTGGTCACGTCGCGGAAGGAGCAGAGCACCGCGCCTTCCTCGCGCAGCACCGAGTTGAAGTTGACGCTGACGGTGATGATCGCCCCGTCCTTGCGCCGCACGCGCATGTCCACGCTCTGCGGGTAGCTCCCCTTGGCGAACTCCTCGCGCAGCTTCACCACCTGGTCGAGGTCGTTGGGCTCGAAGACGCTGCGCAGGCTCGACGAGTCGCGCAGCTCCCCCTCGGCGTAGCCGGTGATGGCCCGCGCGCGCGGGTTGGAGAAGAGCAGCTTGCCGGACGGATCGATGACCACGATGCCGTCGGCGGCGCTCTCGAAGAAGTCGGCGTAGCGCTGCAGCGAGCGCATGCGCCGCTCGGCCTCGAAGCGGGCCACGGTGACCTGCTGGGTCTGATCGCGCAGCGACTGCAGCACGCGCGCGTTGCGCAGCGCGATGGCCATGGCCGACGAGACGGTGGTGCACAGCGCCAGCTCGCGATCGCCGAAGGCGTGCACCTGGCGGGCGCGGAGGAAGAGCACGCCGAGCGGGCGCCCCTCGTAGAGGATCGGCAGGATGGCCAGCGACGAGAAGGCGCGCGCCTGCTCCCGCTCGCGCACCAGGTTCATCAGCGGGTGGGCCGCGGCGTCCGAGATGACCAGCGGCTCGTCGCTGGTCAGCACCTGCTGGATCTCGGGGTAGTGCGTGAGGTCGATGGCCAGATCGCGCAGCTGCGCGTCGTCGCTGGCCGCCACGACGTAGCCGACGCTCCCCTGCTCGCCGACGAGGACGATGGAGACGCGCTCGATGCGCGCCACCTCGGCGATGCGCTGCACGACGGTGAAGAGGATGCCGCGAAAATCGAGGTTGGACGCGAGCGCCTGGGTGAGCTCGAGGACGATCTGCCCGTCGCGCTCCTTGCGCGCCAGCTCCTCGACCACGCCGCGCAGCCGCAGCTGACCGCGGATGCGCGCGACCAGCTCCACCGGACGGAACGGCTTGCGCACGAAGTCGTCCGCACCAGCTGCGAACGCGCGCCCGATCTCGTCGTCCGCGTCGAGGCCGGTGAGGACGACGATCGGCAGGTCCTTCGTCTCCGGGCGGCGGCGCAGCTCGCGGAGGATCTGGTAGCCGTCCGGCTCCGGCATCACCAGGTCGAGCAGGACGATCGACGGCTTGATGCGGTCGATCTGAGCGAGCGCGTCGGCACCCGAAGCGAGCGCGACGTGAGGGAGCTCGGCGGCCGCCAATGCCTGGACGAGGACGTGGCGGCTGACCGCGTCGTCGTCGACAATGAGGACGGGGCCCACCACTTCTGCGAGGTTAGCTGTCCCGCGCGCGGAGCGGCAATCGACTTTCGTGTGAATCGCGCGGCGTACTCGCACGTATGTGGAGGCGCGACACCCGCGACACCGTGAGACAGCCGAGACTTCGCCTCAGAAGCTGAGATCCGCCTGCACGCCGTAGTTGATCCAGTCGACCGACCCGGGCGAGGAGGCGATGGTCGCGTAGCCGCCGTGGATGCCGAAGCCGAGATGCGGAATCACCCGCAGATCGAGGGCGACGCCGGCGTCGACCGCCACGCCGTTGTCGGGATTCAGCGGGCCGTTGGTGGTCCCGATGAAGCCGTAGCCGACGTGGGCGTAGACCGACGGCACGACGATGGCGCCGAAGCCGAGGCGCGCGCCGACGAAGAGACGGTTCACGTCGATGGCCGGATCGTTGGTGGCCGCCCCGAGGTGCGCGTAGCTGTACCCGACCTCCGGCGTCAGGCTGACGAGCGGCAAACCCAGGCGGTAGCCGATGCGGACGGAGACCGCCTCACCGGTCTGGGAGTAGCCCGGCGAGGAGCCGACCGGCGTGAGGCCGTCGAGATCGACGCCGATGGTCTGCGCGTGCGCGGCGCGTTCGGACAGGCCCGTGACCAGAGCTGCGCAAGCGAGAGCGGTGAACGTGACGAGAAGAGAAGAGCGCATGGCAGATCCCTTAACAGGTCACTCGAAGATCGTCCGCTGCTTCCGTTGCTCATCCGCACGTTGTTGCTCATCCGCGATCGGGGGCAGCTCGCGGCGTAGATGTTCGTACGCACGTCTCGTGGCGACTCGACCGCGCGGCGTGCGCCCCAGGTACCCCTGCTGCAGGAGGTACGGCTCGTAGACGTCCTCGATGGTGTCGCGCGGCTCACCGAGCGCCGCCGCCAGCGTCTCCACGCCCACTGGCCCGCCGTCGTAGTCGTCGATGATGATCGCCAGGAGCCGGCGGTCCATCTCGTCGAAGCCGGCGGCGTCGATCTCGAGGCGCTCGCTCGCGCGGGTGACCGCGGCCTCGTCGACCTTGCCGTTGCCGAGCACCTCGGCGAAGTCGCGCACGCGGCGCAGAAGGCGGTTGGCCACGCGCGGGGTGCCGCGGCTGCGCGACGCGATGGC
>JAMFST010000923.1 GCA_026225435.1 Labilithrix luteola | reverse complement strand
GGAGCGCGAGCCAGCCGTCGATCATCCCGGCGAGCGCGGTCGGATCCTTCTGCACCGCGGACAGCTCGGCGGCCGTCACCGGCAGACCGGTGAGCAGGTTCTTCACCTTGGAGACGTAGCTCTCGGGCGCGACCGCCTCGAAGGGGATGAGCGGCGCTCCGCCATCCGCGCCTGTCGCACCCGACGCACCGCCATCACCGCCGCCGGCGCCACCCACGGGGACAGGCACCGATCCGGCCGCATCGTTGCTGGTGCCGCCGCTGCAGCCGTTCGCTGCCACCCCGGCGACGACGAGCGCCGCTCCGAGGAAGGTCCACTGCCGTGCGGGTCGCATGAGCGTTGGTCACCGATGGGCGACCACGCTGCTCACTTTTCTCTCTCGAGGCTACTTCACGCCCAGCAGCTTGGTCATCGACGCCTCGTCCGCCGGCGTGAACGGGTAGCGATCGAACTCCGCCGACGTCGCCCACTCGAAGGCGGTGACGGCGCGCGGCTCGAGGGCGCCGTTCACGATGCGACACTCGTAGAGGAACAGGTCGACCACGTAGTGCTCGTACGGGTGGGTGACGAAGGAGATCAGCTTCCCCACCTGGATGCGCACGCCCAGCCGGTGGAGCAGCTCGCGATCGAGCGCCTCGGCGTCGGTCTCCCCCTGCTCCACCTTGCCGCCGGGAAATTCCCACATCATGGGGAGGACGGCGGTGGGACGACGCTGGGTGATGAGATACCGCCCGTCGTCCTCCACCACAGCGGCGACGACGCGGATGGTCCGGATCGACGTCGTCACCTCGCCCGCGCCGGACATGGCGTCAGGCCGTCACGCGAAAGAGCTGCTGCCCCATGAGCAGGATGTCGCCGCTGACCACCTCGGTCTCCTCGCGCAGGCGCACGAAGGTGCCGTTGGAGCTCCCCAGGTCGGTGAGGAAGAGGCGCGTCCCCTCGAAGGCGAGGCGGCAGTGAAGGCCGGAGACGTAGCCGTCCTCGGGGAAGAGCACCTCGCCGCGCTCGCGGCCCATGTGCATTCCTACATCCGGGACGAGGAAGGAGTTGCCGGTGGTGTCCCGGCCGGTGACCAGCGCGAGGCGACCGGCGAAGCCCTTGGGCGAGGCGCCGAGACGCTCGACACCGTCGGGCGACGGGGGCGGCGCTTCGAGCACCTCGTAGCGGACGATCTCCTGGCCGATGCGGAAGATGTCGTTCGGGCGCACCTCCACCGGCATGTCGCGACTGAGCTTCTTGTAGACGCCGTTGAGCGAAGCCTCGTCCTTGAGGAACAGCTTCCCGCCCGCTTGCCGGAAGGTGGCGTGGCGCGGCGAGAGGTAGCTGTCGCTGGAGAAGATGCTGCCGGTGTCCCGCCCGATGGTGGCGTTGCCGCCGCCGGGGAGATCGTAGGTGCCGGCCTCGGTGCCGTCGGCCCGGAGCGCCGTGAGGAGGACCCCGCCGGTGGTGGGCATCTTCTCCGCGACCGTCGGCGGCATCTTGGCGCCCGCGCCGGGGGTGAGCCGGTAGCCGCAGGAGCTGCAGAAGAGGTTCGACGGGGAGTTGATGTGGGCGCACTGCGGGCAGGAGACGGTTGCCGCGCCGCCACCGAGGCCCGCCGATGGCGAGGGGGCGTTGCCGCTGACCCCTGCGCTGGCGGTGCTGGCCATGCTGCCGCTCGACGCGGCCTGCTGGACGATCGGCGGAGCTGCCGTGCCGCCACCCGAGCTGGCCGCGGTGGCGACGCTCACGCTGGCCGCAGCCGGACCGGACACCGAGCCGACGCGCGGAGGCTCGTTGGCCACCGGGGCGAAGGCGGGCGCGGCGCCCGCGGAAGCTCGACCGGACGAGGCGGCTCCGCTGCCCGACGGCGCGCCAGACGCACCCGAGGCGC
>JAMFST010000922.1 GCA_026225435.1 Labilithrix luteola | reverse complement strand
GGCCGGCGCTGAAGTTACGCGCACGCGTCATGCGCTGTTCCTAGCCCACGCGCGGCTCGCCCGTCACCCCGACCGTCACGAGGCACGGTCCTGGCATTTCGCTCCGTCATGTCTGTCATGGAAACCTTCCCCACCAGCCCGAACGCCCCGTCCCCCTCCGGGCAGAACGAGATCGAGCAGCCCCATCGGCAGCCGATCCACGAGCCCATCCCGAGCGAGCCTATCCACGCTCCGCTCCCGAGCACGCCCAACCCAGGCGGGCCGGCGAACCCGGACGTGCCGCGCATCTTCTGAACGAGGCGCGCGCGGGAGACACGCGCTTCACGCACTCTTACGCAGCGCTTCGCGGCAACGGCGACGCGACGACAAGCGCCGTGATCGCCGGAGGTTCGTCCCGATCCGCGCTCCTTCTGACGCATCTCGACGTGAGACACTGGCGCACGATGTGGCGTTTTCTGGGCCGTACTCGCAGAAATTGCTGATAACCTCCGTCGACCTTAATCAGAGCTTGTCGATTTGCCGGTGCAGGCTGCGCGAGCTCGTTTCCCCCAGCGAGGCATCACTCATGAAGATTCGCAATTTGGCCATTCTCGGCGGCCTGATGGTTGCTGCCGGCATGGCGACCATCGCCTGCAGCGGCGACGACGACGACGACGTCACCCCGGTTGCCGACGGCGGCACCAAGCTGGATAGCGGCACCACCACGACCGACGCGGCGGCCGACACCGGCACGACGTCGACTGTCCCGGACCACGCCACAGTCCTTGGTTTCGTCCAGCTGGTGGTCCAGGACCAGTTCCCGATGCAGCCGGACCTGCTCTCGTACTTCGGTCCCAACCTGCAGGCCGGCCACACCCCGAGCCTCCCGGACATCGAGGAGTGCCTCGCGTTCCAGTTCGGCGCCGTGCTCGGCAACGGGGACGTCTACCCGCCGACCCTCCCCGACGGCGGCTCGGCCGTCACGAGCGGCTACCCGTGCCGCGCGAGCATGAGCGCGATCCACCAGTCGCTCTACATCCCCGGCCCGCTGTTTAACGAGTTCATCTCCGCGATCGTGACCGAGGGCATGGTCAAAGGCTTCGCCTTCACCAACGCGCAGACGGCCGCGGTTCTCGGTCTCGCGAGCCAGATCGTCGATGCGGACGCGTCCACCGCGGACGGCGGCGTCCTCGCCTTCGGCTGGCAGAACACCGACGCGGGCACCGTGTCCGACGCGGGCGACGGCGGCGACGCCGACGCGGCCCCGTGATTCGCTGATCTCACTCTAGGAAAAGAGCAGAACCATGAAGAACGGCCTGAAGAAGGGGATCGCCATCACCACCGCGTCGCTCGTCGGTGTGACGGCGCTCGTGGGGGTCATGCACATGCCCTTCGCCAGGTCGTTCCTCATGAAAGTCGGCGGTTGCCCCATCGTGCAGGCGACTCCCGAACAGCTCGAGCAAGCGCAGAACGCCGCCGCCACGACCCGCGCTGCCAGTGCGACCGAGGTCGCGCCCATGAAGCCGGCGCTGGGCTTCGTCCTCGAGAAGACCACCGCCGACGAGGTGCACGCCTGGATCGCCAGCAAGGGGCTCACGTGCAGCGACGACGTCGGCGGTTCCATCATCTCTTGCCTCAACCTGCCCGCCTCCGCCGTCGGGGAGCAGGGCCCGGACATCGCGCAGCTCCAGTTCGCCTTCCACATCAAGCCGCAGACGCTGCGGCTGGTCAGCACCTTTCGCCAAAACATGTCGCGAAGCGATGCGCTGGCGGTGATGCAGGCGCGTGGCGCCGAGCTGACCCGCGAGCTGGGTGCACCCAACAAGGTGTACGGCCAGCCCACGCTCCACGCCGAGCCGAAGAGCGCGGCGTACGCCGTGACGTACAACTTCAAGGACTACCTGGCGAACACGCAGGCCGCCGAGCTGGGAAGCGGGTTCACCATCGCCGAGCACTACATCTCGCAGGGGACCGCCGAGCAGACCAACTGAGCTCGCTCGCGTCGTCGTTCCCCGATGCTGCCACTGCCCCTTCCGCCGGGGACCACGCTCGCCGCCTTCGCCGAGACCGTCCTTCCCGAGGCCCACGCGCTTCGCGTGCCTCCTTCCGTCCCACGTGAGCCGCTCACCGTGGTGCTGTCGCTCGCAGGCGGGAGCAGCGGGCCTTCGCGCGTGTACACCTTCGCCATACGCGGCGC
The DNA here is from genome assembly GCA_026225435.1 of Labilithrix luteola. Classification (GTDB taxonomy): domain Bacteria; phylum Myxococcota_A; class Polyangia; order Polyangiales; family Polyangiaceae; genus JAMFST01. The sequence goes on along the minus strand of JAMFST010000922.1, from coordinate 508 downwards.
CGAGCTGATCGTGACCCGCGGGGAAGCGAGCGCGCGCGACGTTTGGATCCACGCGGACGGTGCGGTCGCCGATCACTTCGTGGCCGACTGGGGCTCGGGTGGCTCGCTCGCGCCGCGCTGGCCGCTCTCGACGGCAGGTGGCGCTGCCCCTTCCCTGTTGACCGATCCGCGCATCCTGCGGCGCATCCAGATGGTCAGCGGGCGGGTCGAGGTGGCGCTCAGCGACTTCTCGATGGGGCGCGCGGCGCTCACCTTGGCCTCGGGTGCCGCGGCGAAGAAGCCGATCGAAGCGGGGAATGCCGACGCGACCATCGAGCTGACGATGAAGACCTTCGACCAGGTGCTGGCGGGCGAGCTCCGGCCGGACGAGGCGATCGCCGACGGGCGCTTCGCGCTCACCGGGAAGAAGATGATCGCGCTGCAGTACGCCTTCGCGGTCGGTCCGTTCTTCCAACCCAAATGATGCGCGGGCGCGTCGCTCCCCTGCTGGCCTTCGCGGCGCTGGCGG
>JAMFST010000921.1 GCA_026225435.1 Labilithrix luteola | reverse complement strand
CCTCGAGGAGAAGCTCGTCGGAGAGCGCGCGCAGGTGGAGCGGTGCGTGCGGACGCTGGCAGGAGCGCGCGCTCTGTTGCTCGTGGGCGCACCCGGGACCGGCAAGTCGCTCCTCGCCGAGCTGCTCGCCGCCGCCATCTCGAAGACCAGCGCGCTCACCGTGCAAGGGACCGTGGGCACGACGGGGGCGCAGCTGACCTACGGCTGGAACGAGGTCGCCCTCCTGTCCAAGGGCCCCTCGCGCGAGACGCTCGTGCCCTCGGTGGTGGTCACGGCGATGCGCCGCGGTGGAGTGGTGCGTATCGAGGAGCTCTCCCGCTGCCGTCCCGAGGTGCAGGAGGGGCTCGTGGCGATCCTCTCGGAGCGGCGGCTCGCCGTCCCCGAGCTCGATGGCCACTGGGAGCAAGCGCAGGTTGGCTTCAACGTCATCGCCACCGCACCCGCGGGCGAGGCGCAGCTGTCGTCACCCACCTTGCGCCGTCGCTTCACCGTCGAGACCGTCGAGCCGATCGCCGACCCCGCGCGCGAGCGAGCGCTGGTTCGTCGGCAAGCGGAGGCGGCGCTGGCCCGGGCCGGCGAGCCGCTGGCGCTGGACGAGGCGACGCTCGATCTGCTCGTGACGGTCTTCCGCGATCTGCGCTCCGGGAGCACCGGCGAGGGCTGGCCGGTGGACAGACCGTCGGCCGCGATGAGCACGGCGGACGCGGTGGACGCGGCGACGTCGCTGGGCCTCGATGCTTCGTTCTTCGACGGTCACGACGCGATCGCTGGGCTCCCCGCCATCCTTCTCGCGCTGGTGCTGCGTGAGGCGCCGCTGGATCGCGCGAAGCTCCTCGAGCTGCGCGGCAGCATCGGCTAATCGGCGAAGACGTCGAGGAGAGGGACATCCACCGTCCGCGACCTTCCTCCGCGAAGGAGGTGCACGCGCAGGTGCGTGCCCGTGGGTCGGCGGTCGAGCGCGTCGAGTACGCTGGGATCGCCCCCCAGGTGAACGCCGCCGACGTCGACGATCTCGTCGTCGACGAGGATGCCCGCGCGCTCGGCCGATCCGTGCGGAAGGAGCTGCTCGACGGTCCAGTGCCCGTCGCTCGTCGGAAGGAGGCGCCAGCCGAGGTGATGCTCCGGCAGCCGGCGCTGGCAAGGCGGCTCGATCCACAAGGTGCGCGCGGCGGTGTCGAAGGTCACGGCGCGGCACAGCGCCAGCACGTCGTTGCCGAGGTTGCCGACGATGCCGCTCGAGAACGACCGATCGTCGATCCCGATCGCCGGCTGGTCCACGCTTATCGGGCCGAAGACGAGCCGGTCGGCGCGCAGCAAGGCGTGCGCGCTGGTGACCGTGCCGGCCGAATTGTTGCTGGCGTACGTCAGGTACGGATGGCCCGCGGCGAGATGCGTGCGCACCGCCCAGCCGAGGTCGACGTCCAGCGTCCCCATGCTGCCGGTGTCGACGAAGGTGTCGGCTCGTGTTCCATCGATCTCGATGGAGGCGACGAAGCGCCCCTCGACGATGCGCAAGGGGACGCCGACGGCGGCGGGATCGTGGACCACGCTCCCGAGCGGCCGCATCTCGATCTCCTGGCGCGCGAAGTCGATGCGCACGATCGACGATTCGAAGAAGGACATGCCGAGGAAGATCTCTGGCCGCAGCGATCCGAATACGGCGAGGACGGGCACAGCGACGGAGAGCGCGGGGACGTCGTGCGCCTGCGCGGAACCGAGCGCGATGACCGGCAAGGTCCCGGCGCCCCCCTCGGTCGAATCGTCCGTCGCGGTCATCACGCCCATGGACGTCGCGGGGACGAAGGCGCGCCCCAGCGTGCTGCCGCTGTCGATGGAGGTGAGCTCGGCGCCGCTGTCGAGGAACGCCGGCACGGTCCGCCCGCCGACGACGGCGTGGAGGGTGAGCTCGCGCATGGCGAGGCGAAAGGGGAGACGGATCCCCGTCGCCGGGACGTCGAAGCGGTAGGTGGACCGTGGAGCGGCGATGCAGCTTGGCGCGCTTTTCAACGCCGAGGGGCACGGTGGGTTCTCGCTGATCGCCGTCGTCGTCATCTCGAGATCGCCGACCGCATCGCCCGCGTCGGCGCCATCGATCCACGCGGTCTTCCACACCATCAGCTGGCGAGCTCCGCGCCCGTCGGGCGGTCCCCAGCGGACGAACGTGGTGCGCTGCGGACGCCCGAGCGGCGTGG
>JAMFST010000920.1 GCA_026225435.1 Labilithrix luteola | reverse complement strand
GCCGCACGTGCAGCAGGCGATCGACTGGGTCGCTCACGGCAGCGTCGAGGCGCTCCTTCGTCTCCACGGCGCGCCGACAGCTGCCGCTCCGCGCATGTCCGCCGTCCTCGTCAGCTTCTGCCCGTCCTGCCGCAAGGTCGCCGAGCTGGCGACCGCCACCACCGCCCAGCTGCCGGACGGCGCCACCACGCACGAGAACGTGTCGCACCGGGTGCCGCTGGTCGGTCCCGGTGTCGGCCGCGTCCTCGAGATGGTCGGCGTGCGCAACGCCTCGATGACGAGTCCGACCCGCTGAATGCTAGGCTCCCCGCCATGGACCTGGCTTCGAGCACCAAGACAGCACGCAAGTGGTTGATTCGCACCGTCATCGGCGTCGTGCTGCTCGTCGTCGTGGGGGGCTCGCTCTACACGTACAGCACGCTGCACTTCGCCTACGCGACCGCCGAGCAGGTCGGCTTCGTGCAGAAGATGACCAAGCGCGGCTGGCTCTGTCACACCAACGAAGGCGAGCTGGCCATGGTGAACCTGCCCGGGCAGCCGGCGACGATGTTCGACTTCACCGTCCCCAGTGACGCCGTGTCCAAGCAGATCGACAGCTTCGCCGGCGACAAGATCGTCCTCACATACGAGGAGCACCGCGGCATCCCCTCGAGCTGCTTCGGCGACACCGGCTACTTCGTCACCGCCGTGCGCAAGGCCGACCAGGGCGGGAAGTAAGACTCGCAGGCGCTCTCAGAGCGCCGCGTCGCCGGTGGCCGCGTCCGCCGGAGCAGGCGGAGCGGCCGCTTCGGGACCGTCGGCGGCATCGGCCGGGGCGGACGCATCGGGCGTCTCGGTCGGGAGGGTCGTCGTCGTGGACGCGTCGGGCTGGGTGTCGCCGACGTCCCCGATATCGTCCCCGGTGCTGCTCGCCGCCCCCGCGTCTAGGCTGTCGAGGCACGACTGGAAGGCGACCTGCGCGTTGTAGCAACGCCCGGAGATGGCCGCGTAGTCGGTGAACCCGGCGTCGGTGCAGGCGCCGGTGACGCACGACCGGTAGAGGAGGCCGGCGTTGCCGCACGGGCCGGCCAGGAGGGTCGTACATTCATCCGCCTGCGCCGGCGAGGGGACCGGATCGAGCGGGCAGCCGGTGAAGACCTCCCGGCAGGTGACGATCTGCGCGCTGCCGCCGCCGTCGCTGTTGCTGCAGGTGAACCCGAGCGTCCCCGCGAGGAGGCTTCCCGCGAGCGCCGCCACGAACACGCGGTGCCGGAGGAAGGACGGAGCGACCTGAAGGAGCGAGCGGGACGAGGCCGACGGCTTGCGCATCTCCCGTGAGCTTAGCAAGAACGCGCCGACCGGCGTGCTAAACCGCGCGGCCATGCGCTCGTCCTCCTCGTCGTCGCTGGCTCGAATCCTGGGCGCGATGGTCGCCGCGGCTCTCCTCACCACCACGCGCGTCCACGCCGACGCGCCTCCGCACGTGCACCTGGAGATCCAGAAGGCGACCCTGCCCAACGGCCTGCGCGTGGTCATGCAGGTCGACCACACCTCGCCGACCATCGCCGTCGACGTCATCTACGACGTCGGCTCGCGCAACGAGGAGAAGGGGCACACCGGCTTCGCCCACCTCTTCGAGCACATGATGTTCCAGGGGTCGGGAAACGTGGCGCGCGGGCAGCACTTCACGCTCATCTCCGCCCACGGCGGGACGATGAACGGCACCACCAACATGGATCGCACCAACTACTTCGAGATGCTCCCGCAGAGCGAGCTGGAGCTCGCGCTGTGGCTCGAGGCCGATCGCATGAAGTCGCTCGACATCTCGGCGTCCAACTTCGAGAACCAGCGCAAGGTGGTCGAGGAGGAGTACCGCATGCGCTACGAGAACGCTGCCTACGTGCCGGCGAGCCTGCGGCGCGACGAGCTGATGTTCCAGGGCTACTTCCCTTACGAGCACTCGACCATCGGCTCGATGGCCGACCTCGACGCGGCCAAGCTCGAATGGGTGCGGACCTTCCACGACGAGTACTACGGCCCCAACAACGCCGTCCTCGCCATCACCGGCGACTTCGACCCGGCGCAGGCGATGACGTGGGTGACCAAGCACTTCGGCCCGGCCAAGAGCATCGCCCACATCCCGTCCTTCGAGCCGCCGCCCATGCCGCCGCAGACCGCGCCGCGCGGGGCCACCGTCGACGACCCGCACGCCAAGCTGCCGGCCATCCTCGACGGCTGGGTCATCCCCACCATCCGCACCGCCGACCACTACGCTCTCGAGGTCGCCAGCGCGATCCTCGGCGACGGCGAGAGCTCGCGCCTCAACGAGCAGCTGGTGCGCAAGACCGGTCTCTGCGTGAGCGTGGACGCGGGCACCGACGACCGCCGCGGCCCGCCCGACGAATTCTCCGTCACCGCGCGCCTCTCGAGCGGCGCCAGCGTGGAGAAGGTGGAGGCCATCCTCGACGAGAACATCGCCCGCCTCGCCGCCAAGGGGCCCGACGCCGCGGAGCTCACCAAGGTGAAGAACCGCATCGAGGCCGGGGAGATCCTCGGCCTGCAGACCAACTTCGCCCGCGCCCAGCAGATCGCCGAGCACGAGCTGTTCTTCGGAGACGCCAACTTGATCAACAGCGATGTCGACCACTACCTGGCGATCACCTCCGAGGACGTCAGCCGCGTCGTCGCCAGGTACCTGAGGCCCGAACGTCGCACCCGGGTGCTGGTCAAGCCGGCCGGAGGTGCGCCGTG
>JAMFST010000919.1 GCA_026225435.1 Labilithrix luteola | reverse complement strand
TCTCGAGCCTGCGCGCCCGCAGCCCGTCGGCGAGCGGCGCGATCCGTCGCGACGTGTCCCAAAGGCCGTGGACGACGAGAACCGGGACGGGGACGGTCAACGCTTCAGCGCGCCCACAGCACCGCGAGCTCGAGCTCGATGGCGTCGAACGGCTCGGCGCGCACCACCGCGTCGTCGCGCCACGCGTCGACCCGGAAGTAGCCTTTGCCCTCGAGCCGATACACCTCGAGCATTCGCAAGACGGGGTCGATCAGCCACATCCGACCGACCCCTTCGCGTGCGTAGATGGTCATCTTCTCCGTGCGGTCGAGCGCAGATGTCGAGGGCGAGAGGATCTCGCAGACCCAGTCCGGAGCCAGGTCGATGCTGGCCGTGTCGGGCCACTCCGCCATGGTCTCTCTGCGCCAGGCGGCGATGTCGGGCACGAGGACGTCTCCGCCGAAGTGGAGCTCGGGCTCGAAGAGGATGATCCATCCTCCCGGTCCGCCGCGCCTTCGCTGGAAGGGCGGCACGAGCTCCGCCATGAGCGAGCTGGAAGCGGCGGCATGGCGCACCGCCGGGCGCGGAAAGCTGTACAGCGTGCCGTTCACGATCTCCGCCACCCGCGTATCCGGCACGGCGCAGAGATCCTCGTAGGTGGCCGCTCGCTTCGCTGCCTCCGCCATGGACACCAGCGTAGCACCTAACGCACCCCATTTCCGCCGCCCGCCGGCCCCGAATTGCCCTAGAAAGGCGGCACCATGTCCGTGTCGAACCCGCCGCAGACCCCGCTCGCCCGCCTCGACTCTTTCAACGCCCAGGCGCTCGAGGGCGGCGGCGCCGACCGCATCAAGAAGCAGCACGAAGGGGGCAAGCTCACCGCTCGCGAGCGGATCGATCTGCTCCTCGACCCGGGCACCTTCCTCGAGCTCGATCGCTTCGTCACCCACCGCGCGACCGACTTCGGCATGGCCGATCAGAAGTTCCTCGGCGACGGCGTGGTCACCGGTCACGGGCTGGTCGACGGTCGCAAGGTCTTCGTCTTCGCCCAGGACTTCACCGTCTTCGGCGGCAGCCTCTCCGGCGCCTACGCGCAGAAGATCTGCAAGGTGATGGATCTGGCGCTCAAGGTCGGCGCCCCGGTCATCGGGCTGAACGACTCCGGCGGCGCGCGCATCCAGGAAGGCGTCGAGTCGCTCGCCGGCTATGCCGAGATCTTCCTCCGCAACACCCTCGCCTCGGGCTGCATCCCGCAGATCAGCGCCATCATGGGACCGTGCGCTGGCGGCGCCGTGTACTCGCCCGCCATCACCGACTTCATCCTGATGGTCGAGGGGACGAGCTACATGTTCATCACCGGCCCGGAGGTCATCAAGGCGGTGACCCACGAGGAGGTGACGAAGGAAGACCTCGGCGGCGCCTCGGCCCACGCCTCGAAGAGCGGCGTCTGCCACCTCACGAGCCCGGACGACAAGACCTGCATCGCCCAGGTGCGCGAGATGCTCTCGTACATGCCGTCGAACAACCAGGAAGACCCGCCCTTCAAGGCGACGCAGGATCCGCCGCTGCGCGAGGTCCCCGAGCTCGACACGATGATCCCGGCGGAGTCGAACCGCCCCTACGACGTGAAGGACGTGGTCCGCGCGGTCGTCGACGACGGGCACCTCTTCGAGATCGCCGAGGCCTACGCAGCCAACATCGTGGTCGGCTTCGCCCGCATCGGCGGCAAGGCCATCGGCGTGGTCGCCAACCAGCCGCAGGTGCTCGCCGGCGTGCTCGACATCGACGCCAGCATGAAGGCGGCGCGCTTCGTCCGCTTCTGCGACTGCTTCAACATCCCGCTGGTCACCTTCGTCGACGTCCCCGGCTTCCTCCCGGGCACTGCGCAGGAGTACGGCGGCATCATCAAGCACGGCGCCAAGCTCCTCTTCGCCTTCGCCGAGGCGACCGTGCCGAAGGTGACCGTCGTCCTGCGCAAGGCCTACGGCGGCGCCTACGACGTCATGGCGTCGAAGCACATCCGCGCCGACATGAACTTCGCCTTCCCGACCGCCGAGATCGCGGTCATGGGCGCCGAGGGGGCGGTCAACATCATCCGCAAGAGCGAGATCGCCAAGGCGGCCGACCCGAACAAGACGCGCAGCGAGTTCGTTGCAGATTACAAGGAGAAGTTCGCCAGCCCGTACAAGGCGGCGGAGCTCGGCTTCATCGACGAGGTCATCTACCCGCGCACCCTGCGCGCTCGCCTGCACCGCTCGCTCGAGCTGCTGAAGGACAAGCGCGACACCAACCCACCGAAGAAGCACACCAACATCCCCCTGTGAGACGCCTGCCGTGAAACTGCTGGGCGGATTTCTCGTCGCTCTCGCGCTCGTCGGGTGCGAGGAGCCTGCCGTGAGCCCCTCGTCGCCACCGCTGGCCAACGCCGGTTGCGACGCGAGCAACGCCTACGTCGTCAGCGGGAAGGTCCCGCCGACGTGGGCGCCCGCCGGGAAGGTGACGCTGTCCATCGCCGGGCACGCCATCACCGGCGAGGACGTGGTCGACGCTGCGGGCAAGACCGTCGCGCACGACAGCAAGAAGACCCCGCTCGCCCGCCACGCGCTCGACACGTTCCCCGCCGAGTGGATCTGCAAGGTCGGAGCGATCGGTGTGGTCGACGAGCAGGAGAGCAGCGCGGACGTCGAGCTCGCCAAGCCGGGCGGCGGCAAGGTCGTCTTCGACGTCGTCGCGCCGCGAGCCCCCGACGAGGCGAGCGACCTCGCGGTGATGTGCCACGAGCCGCCGCCCGCCGCGCCCGACCTGACGCCGCTGCAGCGCTTCGTGGCCATGCACTACGTCGCCCAGTGGCTCACGACCGGCCACTACCGGGCGCTCACCCACGCGGTCGACGTCGCCATCGCGAATGCCCCGACGAAGGAAGCGCGCCGCAACGTCGCCCGCGCCGCCGCCGAGAAGATCGACGCCGACGTCCGCGCGCACGCTCACGACGAGGCCAGCTGCGCCTACTCGACCATCCTCCGCGCCATCGCCTCGGCGCCCTGAGCTAGGGCCGCTAGGGCCGCAGGCGGCTCGCGTCGGCGCGGAACGTGTACAGGCACTTCACGTCCGCGTTGCCGCGGGATTGAGCTCGAAGTGCGGCGAAAGACTCGAATCCGACGCCGTTTCCGCGCACCATGCCGCCCCATGTCCGCGCGCTCCTCCTCCCGATCTCTGGTCACCATCGACTGCGACGCCCAGGCTCCGCAGACGGTCGCCGCCTACCTTCGCCTCGAGGGGGACGAGGCAGCCTTCGTCGAGACCAACACGCAGAAGACGCTCCCCGCGCTCGAGGCCGCGCTCGTCCGCAGCGGCGTCGCCCCCGAGGCGGTGCGCTGGATCGTGGTGACCCACGTGCACCTCGATCACGCCGGCGGCGCCAGCGCCCTGCTCGCTCGCTGCCCCAACGCGACCCTGCTCGCCCACCCGCGCGCGGCGCGCCACCTGATCGATCCGAGCCGCCTGGTGGCCAGCGCCACCGGCGTGTACGGCGCGGAGAAGTTCGCCGAGCTGTACGGCACGATCGAGCCCGCGCCCGAGGGCAGGGTGCGCGCGCTCGCCGACGGAGAGACCTTCGCGCTCGGTAACGCGGAGCTGCGCGTGCACCACACGCGCGGACACGCCAACCACCACTTCGTCGTCGCCGACCCGGCGATGGACACCGTCTACACCGGCGACAGCTTCGGCGTCGTCTACCCACAGCTCCAGCGCGTGGGCACCTACGCCCTCGCCTCCACCAGCCCGACCGACTTCGATCCCCAGGCGGCGCACGAGACGATCGACCGCATCGTCGCCTTCGGCAGCCGCACGCTCCATCCGACGCACTTCGGCGCGATCAGCGATCTGCCGGCCACCGCCGCGCAGCTGCACGAGTGGATCGACGCCTCGGCCCGCTGGCTCGACGCGGCCACCGAGAACGGCCAGAGCTACGACGAGAACAAGCGCATCATCGAGCGCGCCATGCACGGTGAGATGCAGCGCCAGGCCGACCGCATCGGCCTCGCGCTCGGCAAGGAGGACTGGGCCCTCCTCGCGCTCGATCTCGATCTCAACTCACAAGGCATCGCCTTCGTCGCCGACCGCAAGCGGCAGGAGAAGGCGAAGCCGGCGAGCTGACGCTTCCGCTCTCAGTGGCCGAGCGTGCCCTGCGTCACGCAGGTCGTGTCGGTGATGTCCGGCGAGAGGACGCCGCTGATGGCCGCCTTGCCGCTGGCCGTGTTGATGCGGATGCGTCCGCCGCCGCCGCCGCCGGCGCCCGGATCGTTCCCGTTGTCCTGCGGGATGCCGTCGCTCCCGTTGGTCGTCGCCGGGACGCCGATGCCGGCGTCGCCCGGGAGCGTGCCGTTCCCGTTGCCGCCCGTGTAGTCATTTCCGCCGGGCGCGAAGACCGGGCTGGCGCTGGCGCCGTTGCCGACCTGCCCGCCGCCGCCACCACCGCCGCCGCCGTTCACCGCGATGGTGCCGATGACGGTGACGACCGGCGCCTCGAGCAAGACGGCGCCGCCGCTGCCACCGCCGGCGGCCTGGGTCACGTTGTCGTACGCCTGGCTCCCGGGCCCGCCCCCGGCACCGACCGCGCCGCCGTCGTTGATGGTGATCGAGGTGCCCGCCACGAGCTGCAGCGCGCCGCCGCCCGAGCCGGGCTCCGACTCGTTGTACTGGTTGACGCCGCCGACGCCGCCCGTCGACCCGCCGACGAGCGGGATGAGTGTGGCGGTGCCGTACACCGCGCCGCCCGACGCGCTGGTGCCGGCGTCCTCGAACGCCGACCCCTTGCCACCGATGCCGCAGTACGAGCCGCCGCCGCCAGCGTTGGTCGCCGAGCCGGCGCCGCCGCCTCCCATGCCGAGCCCCATGCTGTCGAAGTTGCTGCCGGAGAAGATCGCGCCGCCGGGGCTGATTCCTCCGGGCTCGTTGTCGGCCGACATGTCGATGACGCCGTCGACGACGAAGGTGCCGAGCGAGACGAGCACGATCGGGTTGATGGTCCCGACACCGCTGCTGATGCCGACGCCCGCCTCGACGTGGATCGACCTGGCGATGAAGACGCCGACGCTGCTGCCGTCGCTCTGTTTCAGGTAGGCGAAGGTGAAGCTGGCGGGGTCACACGAGGTGGCGCCGTCGGCCGCACCGGTGAAGGTGAACACGCAGCTGCTGGTGATGTCGGCGTCGCCGACGGTGCTGAGATCGACGCCCGACAGGTCGATGTTCGACGGCTTGAAGGAGAGCGCCGTGGGGCCCGCATCGGTGCTCGACGTGCCGCCATCCGTCCCCGGTTGCACCGTCGTGCCCCCGTCGGCCTTGCTCGCGCTGCCATCCTTTGCCGCGGAGTCATCGTCGCTGTTGCCGCAGGCAGCCACGGTGACGGTTGCGGCGGTGGCGACGAGCGCCGTGCCGGCCAGCGCCGCGACGGACAGCGAGAGGAAGCGAAGTCGAGAAGAGTGAGCCATGAAGAGCCTCCGGGTTATCGCTCAAGCTCAGCACAGAAACGAGAAAACGACGCACCTCCCGTGCGCCTCCGGGGAAACCGGAGGCGCGGAGAAGTGCGCCGTTCTCTGACTTCTCGAGATTGGCAGCTGCGCTTGTCGCTCAGAGAGCGTTCAGCTTGCCTTGCGTGACGCAGGCAGTGGTGATCGCCGGGGACATCATCCCGGTGATCGTCGCGGCGCCCGAGGTGGTGTTGATGCGGATCCAGCCCGCGCCGCCGCCGCCCGCGCCCGGGTCGTCCGTCGCCACCATGGTACCGGGCGATCCGTTGATCGTGGTGCCGGCGCTCCCCGCGCCGCCATTCACTCCACCGCCGGCCGCTGCCGTGAGCACGGTGCTGCCGTTGGTACCGTCGCCGCCGTTGCCTCCGCCGCCGCCGCCGTTGGCCGCGATGGTCCCGGAGATGGTGACGACCGGAGCCTCGATGAGGATGGCGCCACCGCTGCCGCCGCCCGCCGCCATCTGGTTGCTGTCGCCGCTCTCGTTGCCCGGTCCACCGCCAGCGCCCAGCTTGGCCTGCGTGTCGAGGGTGAAGCTGGTGCCCGCGACGATCTGCAAGGCGCCGCCGCCGCCGCCCGGATCCTCGGCGCCGGCGCCGCCGGTGGAGCCGCCGACGAGCGGGATGATCGTCGCGTTGCCCGCGGCGGGACCGCCGGCGACCGACGCTCCGCCGGCAGCCACGTTGACGCCCACGCCGCCGATGCCGCAGTTCGAGCCGCCGCCACCGGCGATCGTCTCCGTGGCCGCCCCGCCCCCGCCCAGACCGAGGCCGACGGCGTCGCTGTCCCCGGAGTAGGTGTACCCGCCGGCGCCACCGCCTCCCGGGTCCTGGTCGCCGGACACGTCGATGATCCCCTGGTCGAGGAAGGTGGTGAGCGAGACGAGCATCAGCGGGCGCGCGCTGGCCACGCTGATCGACACGCCCGGCTCGATGTGGATCGACTTGGCGATGTACACGCCGACCCCGCTCTGATCACCCTGCGTGAGGTAGGCGAAGATGAAGTCGTTCCCGTCGCAGTCCTCGATGCCGCCAGTGGCGCTGTACTGGAAGGTGCAGTTCGAGGTGATGTCGACGTCCGCCACCTTGCTCAGATCGACCCCGGTGAGATCGACGTTCGACATCTTGAACGGCAGCGCGGTGGTCGAGGAGTCACCCGGGGTGGCCGCCTCCGGGGTGGTGGTGGC
>JAMFST010000918.1 GCA_026225435.1 Labilithrix luteola | reverse complement strand
GTAGACGTCGGCGCGACCGAGGAGCGCGAGGTGATCGGCCTCGTGGACGAGCCAGCGGTGCTGCTCGGGGAAGCGCAACGTGAGCGCCTCGCGCGCGTGGATTCCGAAGGCGCTGTCGACCGGCACGAGGCCGTCACCACGGAGGCGCGCCGGGGATCCGGCCGGCGACAGTGTGGCGGCGATGGCGTAGCAGGCGACCCCCACGGGGAGCGGGACCGGCGTGCGCATGTCGCGACCGTGGGCGAAGCGGTCGCGCCCCTTCCAGTGCTCGTCGGTGATGGCGCCGAAGCGCATGTCGGTGACGCCGGCGCTGCGGATCTTGCCGAGGCGGGCGAGCGGCGCGCTGTACGGGTGCCAGCCGAGCAAGGTGTCCACCCAGTTGCCGCCGCGCTCGAGCGGCGCGCCGTGGTGCGGCGAGCCGAGGCAGACGAGGGCGCGCAGCTGGCGCCGCCACCCGAGCGCGCGGCTGTCGGCGCATGCGCAGGCGCTGCGCGCGACCAGGCCGCCCATGCTGTGGGCGAGCAGGACGATCTCGGTGATCGGCTCCGGCCAGTCGCGCACCAGCTCCTCGAGCTTGTCGGCCAGCTCGGCGCCGTTGGTGGAGATGTGCCGGCCGGAGTTGTACTCGAGGTAGACGGGCACGTAGCCGAGGTCGCGGGCGAGAGCGGCGGCGTGATCGTGGACGCTGCCGTCGACGGTGCGCGTGCTCGACCAGGCGTGGCGGTTCATCGACGAGCCGTGGATGGCGACCAGTAGCTTGGCGCCGTGACTGGCCCCGAGCCCGGGACTGGCACCGGGGGCGGCGTGGTGGAAGGTCATGGGCGTCGCCAGCGGGTTGCCCGTCTCCTCCAGGTAGTCGCCGAGGACGCCGTTGAGCGCGGCGACGACCGCCTCGCGCTCCTTGCCGGGAACGCTCTCGCCGAGCAGCGGTTCGAGCCGGGCGAGCGCCGCGTCCACGCCGCCGGCGACCCAGCGGGTGACCTCGCGCATCGGCGCGTAGGCGACCTTCGTGAACAGCTCCGCGGGCTTGGCGAGCGGCCGCCCGAGCAGCGGCGGCCCCGCGGCGATGGTGCGGTGCATGGTCTCCACCAGCTCCGTGATCGCGCGCGTCGCCTCGGCTGCCAGCCGGGTCGCGCCGCGCAGATCTTCGCCGTGACGACGCGGCTTGTTCATCGCGCGAGTTTACGACTCTTTGCGCGCGCGCCGGACGAGATGGCGCGACAGGCGCGGCACTCGCGTTGCAATGTGGGAGTCATGACCAAGATTCGAAAGCTCGTCCTCGCCGCCTCCGCCCTCGTGGCTTGCATGACCATCCTCGGCGGCTGCTATGCCCGCGTGGGCGCCGATGGCCGTGGCGGCCACCCCGAGGAGCACCACGAGGATCATCACGAAGAGCACCACGACGAGCATCGCTGAACGAGCGAGCGCGAGGCATGTGCGCGCCGGATCGCGGGCGGTGAGGCGATCCGGTGCTGCGAAGCGTGCTGCGCATGTGGCGTAAATTTACGACTTCAAATCGGCGATCATCGTCGGGATCAGCTCCGACACTGTCGGATGGATCGCGACGGTTCGCTTGAGCGAGGTCGAGGTGCCGCCGGCGTACATGGTGTCGAGGATGCCGTGGATGGCCTCGTCGCCGCCGGTCCCGAGGATCGACGCGCCGAGGATGGCGTCGGTCGCCGCGTCGACGATGATCTTCATGAAGCCGGCGGTCTCCGCCTTCTCCACGGCGCGGCCTACGCGGGTCATCGGGCGGGTGGCGATCTTGATCGCCTTGCCGGTCTCCTTCGCGTGCTCCCGTGCGCGCGTCTCGGTGAGCCCGCAGCGACCGAGCGGCGGATCGGTGTAGAGTGCATACGCTTCGATCCGGTCGCTCAGCCGCCGGTGATCGCCGTCGAGGAGGTTGGCCGCCACGATCTCGAAGTCGTTGTACGCGGTGTGCGTGAAGGCGCCGCGGCCGTTGCAGTCGCCCAGCGCCCAGATGCCGGCCGCGTTGGTGCGCAGCTCGTCGTCGACGGTGATGTAGCCACGCGCGTCCTTGGCGATGCCGGCGCGATCGAGCCCCAGGTCGTCGGTGTTGGGGATGCGGCCGACGGCGAGGAGCACGTGCGAAGCGAGCTCGATGGGCGCGCCGTCGCGGCAGTCGACGCCGACCTCGGTGCGATCGCCGCGCCGGGCGAAGCGGATGCACTCGGCGCCGGTGCGCACGGTGATCCCCTCGGCCTCGAGGAAGCCGCGGATGGCGACCGACACGTCCTCGTCCTCGCGGGCGACGAGGCGCGAGCCCTTCTCGACCACGGTGACCTTGCTGCCGAAGCGGCGGTACGCCTGGGCGAACTCGAGGCCGATGTAGCTGCCGCCGATGACCACCAGGTGCTCGGGCACCGCGTCGAGCGCGAGCATGCCGGCGTTCGTCAAGAACGGCACGTCGTGCACGCCGGGGAGCTCGGGGACGAGCGCGCGACCGCCGACGTCGAGGAAGATGCGCTCGCTGGTGAGCCGCTCGCCGCCCACCTCGACCTCGTGCGGCCCGACGAAGCGGGCGTGGTCATGGAACATCGTCACGTTCTTCATGCCGGCCATCCACGATTCGAGGCCGCTGCGCGAGTCGTGGATGATGGCGTCGATGCGCCCCTTGACCACCTTCATGTCGACGGTGACCTCGGCGCCGCTACCGCCGGGCAGCACCACGCCGAAGTCGGCCGCGCGGCGCGCGAGGTGCGCGGCGTAGGCGCTGGCGATCATCGTCTTGGTCGGCTTGCAGCCGGTGTTGACGCAGGTGCCGCCGAGCAGGTTGCGCTCGATGAACGCGACCTTCATGCCCGAGGCCTGCAGACGGTCGGTGAGGAACGGGTTGGCCTGCCCCGCGCCGATGCAGATGGCGTCGAAGGCGCGGCTCACACGAGGCTCCGCACGAGGAGGATGGCGCCGAGGACGGCGACGGTGTCTTCCATGAGCGCCGCCGGCAGATCGCGCCCCATCGCCTTGGCGCCCATGGCGCGGAGCTGCGCGCCGGCGAGCGTGCCCAGGCCCGCACCGACGACGCCCGCGACCAGGCCTCCGGCGAGGACGTTCTCGGTCGCTCCGATGGCGGCGCCGACCAGCGCGCCCATCACCAGCCGCGCGCCGAAGGGGACGGGCGCCTTGCGGCTCGGCGCCTTCGGCAGCTTGTCGCCCACCAGCTCCCCCAGCGCCAGCACCGTCAGGATGCCCACCGCGGGGAGGGTGCCGAGGAAGCCAACCGGCGTCCCCGCGAGCGGGATCCAGCCGAGGTAACCGGCCCAGGCGACGGCCGCCGGCGCGGTCAGCGACCGCAGGCCCGACACCACACCGAGGAGAAAGGCGATGACGTAGAAGCTCATGATCGTGGCGCGAGCCTACACCGAAGCGGCGGCCGCACGGCTGGCGCCGCTCGGCTTGCGCGAGAAGCTCATCGCCGGATCCTCCAGCCTCCCCAGCGTCATGGTGACCAGGTCGAGCACGTAGTTCTGGCGCAGGTACCAGGGGGCGCGGTCCCCCTGGCGGGGGAGCCGGTCGCTCGCGCGCTTGACGTAGCCGGAGCTCAGGTCGAGCAGCGGTCGCCCTTCCCCCCGGCTGGCGTCGCCGGCGTGCGGCACGGCGATGTCGTAGTGGTGGCGATCCATCTTGTTGAGCAGGCGGCAGACGTAGCGCGAGGAGAGGTCGGCGCGCAGCGTCCACGAGGCGTTGGTGTAGCCGACGCACCAGGCGAGGTTGGGCACGTCGCTCAGCATGAGCCCCTTGTAGACCAGCGTGTCGCGCGGCTCCGGGACGCGGCCGTCGACCTCGATGCGGATCCCGCCGAGCGGGAGCAGCTCGAGCCCCGTCGCGGTGACGACGATGTCCGCCGCCAGCTCCTTGCCGGAGGCGAGCCGTAGACCGGTCTCGGTGAAGGTCTCGACGGTGTCGGTGACCACG
>JAMFST010000917.1 GCA_026225435.1 Labilithrix luteola | reverse complement strand
GTGCAGGCGGCCATCGAGGCGGCGACGCTCGACCTCGTCTGCGTCGTCGCCGACGACGGGCGCGGGCTTGGCACCCGCCCTCCGCGCCCAGGCGCCTTCGGCCTTCGTTCGGTCCGTCGTCGGCTCGCCCTCGAGCGGCCGGGAGCGACCTTCGATCTTCTCTCCACCGACGCGGGCACCCGCGCCGTCGTGCGCATCCCGCGCGACCCGAACGAGGGGCGGCGCCGATGAGCGTCGCTGCTGCCGGCAAGCTGCGGGCGCTCGTCGTCGAGGACGAGTGGGCGGCGCGTAACTACCTCGTCGAGCTGCTCGATCGCTCCGGGATGGTCGACGTGGTCGGCGCCGTGGCGGATCTCGCCGGGGCGACCGAGGCGCTCGACGAGATCGCGCGGGGCTTCTCGCTCGACGTGGTCTTCGTCGACGTCGAGCTCGCCGGCGACGTCGAGGAGGCCGGTCTGCAGCTGGTCCGTACGCGCGCCGCCGCGCCGGGCGCACCGGCGTTCGTGCTGGCCACCGCCTCGAGCCTGCACGCCGTCGACGCCTTCGATCTCGGCGTGGTCGACTACCTGCGCAAGCCCTTCACCCAGGCGCGGGTCAACCAGTCGCTCGAACGCGTGCGCGGGCGCCGGCCGCAGCTCGAGCAGCAGACCTCGCCGCGCATCGTGGCGCGGCGCAAGCGCAGCCTCGTCTTCCTCAAGCCCGACGAGGTCTGGGCCTTCGAGGCGGCCGACCGCCTGGTGTCGGTGCACAGCCGCTTCGGCGACTTCGAGATCGACGTCTCGCTGGCGACCGTGGAGTCGAGCGTGGGGCGTGGCTTTCTCCGCGTCCACCGCAACTGGCTGGTGAACGCCGACCACGTGCGCGAGATGGTGCGTGACCTGGGCGAGCACGCGCTGGTGATGGGGGACCTTCCGACCGACGGCGCGAGCAGCACCGAGCTGCACCTGCGCGTGCCCGTGGGGCGTGAGCGTGCGCAGGCGGTGCGCGAGATGCTCTTGAGCAACACCACCGGCGTGCGCAAGACCTGAGAGGCGATCAGCTCGGCGACGCCATGCTCCGCGCTGCGCGCAGCACGCGGGCCTTCACCAGCGCCGCGTCGCCGCAGTCCTCCACGTCCACGACCGTGCTGGCCATCGTCTCCGGCGTCGTGAGGCAGATGACCAGCAAGCGCCCCTCGACGCGCGCCGAGATCCCCGGGCCGCCCCGCAGCTGCCGCCACGCCGCCAGCGCGTGCCGCCGTCCGACCTCCAGGCGCTCCTCCATCGTGACGGGACGGGCTGGTGGGCTCATGGTTCGAGCGTGACACGCTCGGCGGCGAGCGCGCAAGGCGGGCGGCGAGGCCGCCCCAGTCGTGGACCTGCTTGGCCGCCTCGGTGGGGTCGCCGACGGTGAGCTCGACGCCCGACACGAGGAACATTGGCGCCGCGATCACCGGGAGCCGGACGCTCGCCTTCAGGTCTGCGACGTTCGTGGTTCGACAGTGGCAGATCGGGATATTCCTGAACAGTGGGGAACGTTCATGTCGCGGTGCCGTGGGTGTGCGCCGTTCTCGGGGGCTGCTTGCCGATGGGGTATGGCGGCTCGGTGGCGCCGTACGCCGGTGCGTCTGCCGGCAAGCGCGCCGCGGGAGAGGTCGGCGGGGAGGCGCGCTTTCACTTCTTTCCGCAAGGGACACGCGGCACGGCGATCACCGCCGACGTCGCCGGTGGCACTGCCTCCGGTGCGTACGTGCGCGGGGCCATCGGCGCGGGGTACGCCTTCGTGCCGGCTCCGTTCGACACCCCCTGGGGCTACGAGATGACGGGGCAGCTCGGGCTCGGAAACGTGGCGGGAGAGAGACCGGTCGCGATGTACCCTGGCGCGCACCTGGCGCTGCTCTTCCGGCCGGGGCAGCGCGACACGCTCTGGCACCAGGACCGCTCGCCGACGTCGCTGCTCTGGTACGTCGGGCCGTTCGTCGACGCCGGGGCGGGGATCCCGACGGCGCGCAGCCCGGTCTTCTTCGACGGAGTCGCCGGGGTCGCGGTGTCG